>CAJLYN010000010.1 GCA_905210875.1 uncultured Bacteroides sp.
GAACAATCATAAGACATATTGACAAATTGGCACATCATTAAATAATGCAAAAAATCTATTCATGCATTAAACTTTATCGGGAAATTCCATCTAATTCATAAATTTTTTTGATAAAACCATGAACAAAAGAATAAGGACCGGTCTCATTACTCTAGTTATCGCCGCCCTCGCGGGATATGGAATCCATACATTTTATCCCTTGGGTCAGAAAGAAGACAAAAACGATGTTCCCGTAGTTACTAATGTCCGTAAAAGTCTCCCCGTTACCGCCTACGTGGTAAAACCGGAAACGCTTATTGACGAAATAAACGTCACCGGCGACCTGCTTCCCGACGAAGAGGTAAACCTCTCCTTTGAAACCTCAGGTAAAATCACAGCCATCAATTTTACCGAAGGCACCCATGTCAATACGGGTGACATTCTTGCCAAAGTGAACGATGCGCCATTGCAAGCCCAATTGCGCATGCTCGAAGTGCAACTGCAACTGGCCGAAGACCGGGTGTACCGACAGAATGCACTGCTCGAAAGAGAGGCTGTAAGTAAGGAGGCCTACGAGCAGGTGCAGACCGACCTTGCCACCTTGCAGGCCGAGATAGACATGGTTAAGGCCAATATCGCCCTGACCGAACTGAAAGCACCGTTCGATGGTATCATCGGTCTGCGGCAGGTGAGTGAAGGTGCCTATGCCACCCCGTCGACTCCCATTGCCACGCTCACCAAAATCACGCCGCTGAAAATAGAATTTTCCTTGCCGGAAAAATATGCCGGAACCATCAAGAACGGAACCAGACTGGAATTCACTGCCGACGGATTCTTGCACCCGTTCAAAGCCAAAGTTTATGCTTCCGACTCACGTCTCGACACCGAGACCCATACGTTTACCCTGCGTGCCACCTATCCCAACAGCCAAGGACTGCTCTATCCAGGACGATTTGTCAACATCAGCCTGAAAACACAGGAAATCAAAAACGCCATTGCCATACCATCCGAAGCCATTGTCCCTGAAATGGGTATCGACAAGGTGTTCCTTTACAAATCGGGCAAAGCCCAACCCGTCGAAATTACCAAAGGTTTGCGCACCGAGGCCAAGGTGCAGGTAATCAAAGGACTTCAAGCCGGCGACACCATCATCACATCGGGTACACTGCAACTGCGCACCGGTCTCAACGTAACCTTGCAAAATATCGAATAAGCCCATCTCTCAGCCATGAATATATCGGAACTAAGCATCAAACGGCCCGTACTGGCCACCGTATTGACCTTAATCATCATACTCTTCGGTATCATCGGATACCAAAGCCTCGGCGTGAGAGAGTATCCCTCGGTCGACAACCCCATCATCTCGGTAACCTGCTCTTATTCGGGGGCCAATGCCGACGTTATCGAGAACCAGATTACCGAACCGTTGGAACAAAACATCAACGGTATTCCGGGTATCCGCTCCCTGTCAAGTGTCAGCAAACAGGGACAAAGCCGCATCACCGTAGAATTTGAGCTGTCGGTCGACCTCGAAACTGCCGCCAACGACGTGCGCGACAAAGTGTCGCGCGCCCAACGCTACCTGCCCGACGACTGTGACCCTCCCACCGTATCGAAGGCCGACGCCGATGCCACCCCCATCCTGATGGTGGCTATTCAGAGCGACAAACGCTCACTGCTCGAAATCAGTGAAATTGCCGACCTGACGGTGAAGGAACGTCTGCAAACCATCTCCGACGTGAGCAGCGTATCGATATGGGGCGAAAAACGTTACTCGATGCGTCTGTGGCTCGACCCGGTAAAAATGGCCGGATATGGCGTTACCCCTGTCGACGTAAAAAATGCTATCGACAAGGAGAACATCGAGCTGCCCTCGGGCAGTATCGAGGGTAATACCACCGAGTTGACTATCCGCACACTGGGGCTGATGCACACGGCCGAAGAATTCAACAACCTCATCATCAAGCGGAGTGAGAACCGCATCATCCGTTTTCGCGACATCGGGACGGCCGACATCGAAGCACAAGACCTGAAAAGCTACATGAAGATGAACGGCATACCGATGGTGGGTGTCGTAGTCATTCCCCAGCCCGGTGCTAATCACATAGAGATTGCCGATGCCGTGTATGAACGTATGAAGTCAATGGAAAAAGACTTGCCCGATGACGTAAAATATTCCTACGGATTTGACAACACCAAATTCATACGCGCCTCCATCAACGAAGTGGAAAGCACCGTGTACGAGGCTTTCATCCTGGTTATCATCATTATCTTCCTCTTCCTGCGCGACTGGCGGGTTACTTTGGTACCCTGTGTGGTAATACCCGTTTCACTCATCGGTGCCTTCTTCGTGATGTACCTGGCTGGCTTCTCCATCAACGTACTGTCGATGCTGGCTGTCGTGCTGGCCGTAGGACTTGTGGTCGACGATGCCATCGTAATGACAGAGAACATCTATATTCGCATCGAGAAAGGCATGTCGCCCAAAGAAGCGGGTATTGAAGGGTCGAAAGAGATTTTCTTTGCCGTCATATCGACCACCATCACCCTGGTGGCGGTATTCTTCCCCATCGTATTCATGGAGGGAACCACCGGGCGTCTTTTCCGCGAATTCAGTATCGTTGTGTCGGGTGCCGTCATCATATCAGCCTTTGCGGCACTGACATTCACCCCCATGCTGGCCACCAAATTGCTCAAACGCCGCGAAAAGAAAAACTGGTTCTATCGCAAAACCGAACCTTTCTTTGTGGGTATGAACCGCTACTATTCCAGTTCGCTCGACTTCTTCTTGCGGCATCGTTATCTGGCGCTGCCCATCATCATAGTCATGTTGGGCGTCATCGGCTACCTTTGGATACACATTCCATCGGAGATGGCGCCGCTCGAAGACCGTTCACGCATCACCATCAACACCCGTGGCCCCGAGGGGGTAACCTATGAGTTTATGCGCGACTATACCGAGGAAATCAACCGGCTGGCCGACTCCATCATGCCCGATGCCACAGCCATCACCGCTCGTGTGTGGAGTGGTTCGGGTAATGTAGAAATCATGCTGAAAGATATCAGAGAAAGAGATTATACCCAAATGGAGGTAGCCGAGAAACTATCCAAGGCGGTACAGACCAAGACAAAAGCCCGTGCCTTCGTACAGCAGCAATCTACCTTTGGCGGACGCCGGGGCAGTATGCCGGTACAGTATGTCATACAGGCCTCCAACCTCGAAAAGCTACAAGAGGTATTGCCGGTATTCATGACAAAGGTCTACGAAAATCCGGTTTTCCAGATGGCTGACGTCGACTTGAAATTCAGCAAGCCTGAGGCTCGTATCGAAATAGACCGGGAAAAAGCCAACGTGCTGGGCGTAACCACCCGCGACATAGCCCAGACCCTCCAATACGGATTGAGCGGCCAACGCATGGGCTACTTCTACATGAACGGAAAACAATACGAGATTCTCGGCGAAATCAACCGGCAGCAACGCAACAAACCCGTCGACCTGAAATCGCTCTACATTCGCAACACCAACGGCGACATGATACAGCTCGACAACCTGATTACCCTCGAAGAGGGAACGGCACCGCCCCAACTCTACCGCTACAACCGTTTTGTATCGGCCACTGTATCGGCCGGTCTGGCCGAGGGGAAAACCATCGGTCAGGGTCTCGACGAGATGGACAAGATTGCCGCCGAGACACTCGACGACTCGTTCCGTACTGCACTGACGGGCGATTCCAAGGAGTATCGCGAGAGTTCATCGAGCCTGATGTTTGCCTTTATCCTTGCACTGGTACTGATATACCTCATACTGGCTGCCCAGTTTGAGAGTTTCAAAGACCCGTTCATCATCATGCTCACCGTGCCGCTGGCTATCTGCGGAGCCCTGGTATTCATGTATTTCAGCGACCAGACGATGAACATATTCAGCCAAATCGGTATTATCATGCTCATCGGTCTCGTGGCCAAGAACGGTATCTTGATTGTAGAGTTTGCCAACCAACGCCAGGAAGCCGGAGCCGACAAGCACGCAGCCATCAGAGAGGCATCGGTACAACGGTTGCGCCCCATTCTCATGACCAGTGCATCGACCATTCTGGGTCTTCTGCCTCTGGCATTTGCCAGCGGTGAAGGAGCCAACGGCCGCGTGGCCATGGGTATCGCCGTCGTGGGAGGTATGCTCATCTCCACCTTTATGACCATGTACATCGTCCCGGCCATCTATACCTACATATCTACTTCGCGTAAACACACCTCGGAATAATGAAAAAAATACCTGTCATAACTGCTTTGCTGCTGAACCTGGCCTTCACAGCCTACGGCCAGGAACCATACTCGCTGAAATCGTGCATTGAGACCGGTCTGGTCCAGAACTACTCGCTGCGCATTGTGCGCAACGAAGAAGAGATGGCCCGTAACAACGCCACCCGTGCCAACGCGGGCATGATGCCGACACTCGACCTGAATGCCGGATACAACGGAAATGTCGACAACACCAAAAGCATAACCCGTGCCGACAAAACGGCCAGCCACCAGAACGGACTCTACGACGGCAACGTCAATGTGGGTATCGACCTGAACTGGACCATCTTCGACGGCTTCTCGCTCATCACCGAATATCATATTCTGAAAGAACTTGAAAAACAAGGCGAGACACTCACCCGCATTGCCATTGAAGACTATATAGCCCAGCTCTCATCGGAATATTACAACTACATACAGCAAGAAATACGACTAAAAAATTTCCTGTATGCCGTGTCGCTGTCAAAAGAGCGGTTACGCATCGTCGAAGAGCGATACCAGATAGGAAACTTTTCCCGTCTTGACCTGTTGCAGGCCCGGGTCGACTTCAACGCCGACAGTGCCCAGTACATGAAACAGCAAGAGACCCTGCACTCCTCTCGCATACGTCTCAACGAACTGATGGCCATTGCCGACATGAACAACCCCATCGCCGTGGTCGACACCGTCATCGATGTCAATACGCTGCTCGTCTTTGAGGAGCTGTGGACCTCGACACTGCAAACCAATGCCTCCCTGCTGAAAGCCGAACAGGACAAAACAATTGCCAACCTCGACCTGAAAAAGGTATTCTCGCGCAACTATCCCTACGTGCGCCTCAACGCCGGATATGGATACACACTCAACACCTACGACCGCACCAACACACAACTGCGGCGTAACAATCTGGGCGCCAGTTTCGGCCTCACCATCGGCTTCAATCTCTACGACGGAAACCGCCGACGGGAAATAAGGAATGCCCGCATCGCCGCCCAAAATGCCGAGCTGCAACAGAAAGACATCGTGCAGTCGCTGCGGGCCGACATCAGCAACCTGTGGCAGGCCTATAAAAACAACATCGAGGTGCTGAATCTTGAACGCGAAAACCTCACGGCCGCCAAAGAGAACTACCTCATTGCCCGCGAACGCTACATATTGGGCAACTTGTCGGGTATTGAACTACGCGAGGCACAAAAAAGTCTGCTCGATGCCGAAGAGCGCATACTCACCGCCGAATACGATACCAAACTGTGCGAAATATCTCTACTCCAAATCAGCGGGAAAATCACCGATTATCTGAGGTAATTTTCTTAGGACAAAGCCCGGAGAACGACAAAGACACCTCTCCGGGCTTGTTTTTTACGGCATAACAAATTATCGAGTTATTTTCGACAATCCATCACATAAAGCAGATGTCTCAAAAAAACAAAAAAAGGTTACATTTTATTCTCAAAACTGCTAGTTTTGTATCAAATACCTGCTGGCAGGTGAATATTCCGTAAAATAGGTAGGAATATCTGTAATTTTAATTATGGAAGATTTTGGACCGTTCTTTACATTTGTTACGTGTATCATTTAATCTGTTCCTCCATGAAAAAGTTACGTTATCTAACCATTTGGGTCATTCTGTTTCACGCACTGCCTATGGCAAACATCAATGCCCAAAACGCCTCCTTGGTCGTCTATTTCTCACACAGCGGCCATACCCGGAGTGTTGCCCAAGAAATAAAAAACAATACGGGTGCGGCTATCTTTGAAATTATCCCGGAGAAAAACTATCCCTCCAACTACCAAACTCTCTTAGACCAAGCCAAAGCCGAAATCAACTCCGGGACACATCCGGCCATCAAACCTCTTGATTCTGGAATCGAATCGTATGACACCATATATGTAGGCTCTCCTTGCTGGTGGGGCACCATAGCTCCCCCCGTAGCAACATTCTTATCGTCTTACGATTTTTCGGGCAAAGTAATTGCACCCTTTATGACACACGAAGGAAGTGGCATGGGACACAGCGAAAAAGACATACGTGCGCTCTGTCCAAAGGCTGTTCTACTCAAAGGCCTTCCCATCAGAGGTAGTCTCTCTGATCAAGCTGCCACTCAAATAAAAGAGTGGTTGCAGGAATCGATATACCGACAAAATTAATTGTACAATTTAAACCTCTCCGTTATATGACATCAAATACTCTTATTGCATTTTTCTCTCGCAAAGGATTCAATTATGTCAACGGCAGTATTATTAACCTACCTGTCGGAAACACTGAGGTAATTGCACGGAAAATACAACTTCTCACGGGAGGTGGCAGCAATTTGTTTCAAATTCTTCCTGAAAACCCATATCCCGAATATTATACCGAGACAACCACCTTGGCTCAAAAAGAATTAAGAGAGAATGCACGCCCCAGACTTTGCCGAAAACTCGACGACATGGCCTCGTACAATACCATATTCCTCGGTTATCCCAACTGGTGGGGGACAATGCCCATGGCTGTGTTCACATTCTTTGAACAGTACAACTTCTCGGGAAAACGCATCGCCCCATTTTGCACACATGAAGGTAGCGGATTGGGAAGCAGCGAACGAGACATCAAACACTTATGTCCCGGAGCCATAGTCGTACCGGGACTGGCTATACGTGGCGGAGAAGTGGGACAGGCCGACCGTCTCATCAAGGAATGGCTACAAGCAAACGACCTCATACAAAAATAAAATCCTGTTATGCTAAGAAAGATCAGAATCGCAGCAGCACTTATCTGCTTTTTACTCATCACACTTCTGTTTCTCGATTTCACGGGAAGCCTTCACACATGGTTCGGTTGGCTGGCAAAGATACAATTTCTCCCCGCCATACTGGCTTTGAATGTGGCAGTCGTCGCAGCACTCGTCGTCTTGACCTTGGTGTGCGGGCGGGTATACTGTTCGGTCATCTGCCCGTTGGGAGTATTCCAAGATATTGTCTCCAAGGTCAGCAGCCTCCGCCGCAGAAAAAAACACCGCTTCACCTATTCGCCGGCCCTTTCCTGGCTTCGATACGGAGTGCTGGTCATTTTCATCATAGCTCTCGTAGCCGGCATCTCCTCGTTTGTAGTGCTGCTGGCACCGTACAGCTCCTACGGACGCATGGTACAGAATCTTCTCGCCCCTCTTTACGCCTTGGGAAACAATGCACTGGCCTATATGGCCGAACGCGTAGACAGTTATGCCTTCTACTCCACAGAGGTGTGGTTGAAAAGCCTGCCAACATTTTTGGTGGCGCTTCTCTCCTGCATCATTGTCGCCATACTGGCTTGGCGCAACGGACGCACCTATTGCAACACCCTTTGTCCCGTAGGCACAGTACTGGGATTGCTGTCGCGCTACGCTTGGCTGAAACCGCGCATCGACACCTCTAAATGTACCGGATGTGGCTTGTGTGCACGGAGTTGCAAATCGTCGTGCATCAACGCCAAAGAGCACCACATCGATTACAGCCGCTGCGTAACCTGCATGGATTGTGTCGAGGCATGCACCCAAAATGCCATTGTCTACGGTCGACCTCTCAAAACCACATCACACACCGAGAAAGAAAAAGAGCCCACCGCACGCCGGCAATTTCTTGCAACAGCCGGCATACTGATGGCCGGCGCCATCGAAGCCCAGGAGAAGAAAGTCGACGGCGGTCTCGCCCCCATTATCGACAAGAAGATTCCTCATCGGGCCACGCCCCTGGTTCCGCCCGGAGCCGAAAGTATTCAAAACCTGCGGCAACACTGCACAGCCTGCCAACTCTGCGTGTCGGTATGTCCCAATCAGGTTCTAAGGCCATCGGGTAAACTATCATCCTTTATGCAGCCAGAGATGTCGTATGAACGCGGCTATTGCCGGCCCGAATGTACCAAATGTTCGGAGGTTTGCCCCACCGGCGCCATTCATCTACTGACAAAAGAGGAAAAATCATCTACAAAAGTAGGCTATGCCGTTGTTGTCAGAGAAAACTGCATACCGCTTACCGACGGCGTTTCCTGCGGGAACTGCGCCCGTCACTGTCCCAGCGGGGCCATACAGATGATCAAGGAGGTCGTCGAAGGAAAAGAGGTAGAATTGCCGGTTGTCAATGCCGAACGTTGCATCGGATGCGGCGCTTGCGAGAATTTGTGCCCTAGCCGCCCGTTCAGCGCCATCTACGTCGAAGGAATAGAACATCATCGTACCATCTAACACCGCTATATCATGGATAAAGAGAATCATAAAGAAAAGAAAAATATAAACCGTCGGGATTTTCTGAAAATCGTAGGAGCCGGCACCTTAACCGCTACGGCTGCTCTCTACGGCTGTGAAAACAAACATGTGGCAGAGAATAACCCCACACAACCATCAGGTACGATGACCTATCGTACCAACCTGCACGGCGAGCAGGTTTCCCTCCTCGGATATGGCTGCATGCGCTGGCCTACCCGAAAAAACGAAAAGGGAGAGAAGGTACTCGACCAAGAGACTATCAACCAACTGGTAGACTATGCATTGGAACATGGGGTCAACTATTTCGATACATCTCCTGCCTACTGTAAAGGAGAATCAGAACGCGCCACGGGCATTGCCCTCAGCCGACATCCGCGCGACAAATACTTCATCGCCACCAAGTTGTCGAACTTTTCGTCTTCGACATGGAGCCGCGAAGCCTCCCTGGCCATGTATCACAACTCATTCAAGGAACTACAGGTAGACTACATCGACTATATGCTGCTGCACGGTGTAGGAATGGGACGAAACGGCATGAAAGAATTTGAGGCACGTTACATCGACAACGGCATACTCGAATTTCTGCTTGAAGAGCGCAAAGCCGGACGTATCCGCAACCTCGGTTTTTCCTATCATGGCGATATAAAGGTTTTTGACTACCTGCTCTCCCGGCACGATTACTACCAGTGGGATTTTGTGCAGATACAACTCAATTACCTCGACTGGCATCATGCCAAAGAAATAAACCGCAACAATACCAATGCCGAGTATCTGTATCAGGAACTTGAAAAAAGACATATTCCTGCCGTCATCATGGAACCGTTGCTTGGAGGCCGACTTTCAAAGGTTCATGACCACATCGTGGCCCGGTTCAAACAGCGCGAGCCCGACCGCAGTGTTGCTTCCTGGGCATTCCGCTTTGCCGGCTCTTTCCCTGGCGTATTAACCGTACTGAGCGGTATGACCTACATGGATCATCTGCAAGATAACCTTGCCTCCTACTCTCCGCTGCAACCGCTTACCGACGAAGAGTTTGAGTTCCTTTACGAAACGGCCAACCTCATGATGCAATACCCGTCGATACCCTGCAACGACTGCAAATACTGTATGCCCTGCCCCTACGGCATCGACATACCCGCCATTCTGCTGCACTACAACAAGTGTGTCAATGAGGGGAATCTGCCGGAGAGTTCGCAAGCCCCCAATTACCGGGAAGCTCGCCGAGCCTTCCTCGTAGGATATGACCGCAGCGTACCCCGCCTGCGCCAGGCATCTCATTGCATCGGATGTCAGCAATGCGAGCCTCACTGCCCTCAAAACATTCACATAGCGCAAGAGATGCAACGCATCGACCATTTTGTGGAAGACTTGAAACAGGGAAATGTGTTCTGATCGAGACCTATGGAAGAACTTGTAAAAACATTACACGAAGGCGGATACTCCTGCGTCATACGACAGGGTGATGTCATACGGACGTTTACTCAACGAGGGGTAAGCGACCTCTATGCACTGCTCACCAAAGAGCCTCATTTTCTACTGGGTGCATCTGTGGCCGACAAAGTTATAGGCAAAGCGGCCGCAGCCCTGCTGGTGGCAGGAGGCATAAAGGAACTCCATGCAGGAGTCATCAGCGAGGGAGCCCTCGAACTGCTTACCCAGGCCGGCATACCGACCACGTATGACAAGAGAGTACCCTATATCATCAACCGCACGCACACCGACCGTTGTCCTCTCGAAAAACGGTGCGCCGAAGCAACATCAGCCGCCGAATGTCTACCTCTCATCGCGAGCTTCGTCGAGGAAATGAAACTCCGCAACCATGTATAAAAGCATCTTTACCTGTGCACTGTTGCTGACCGTTATTGCACCTGCATGGGCTGCAAACGACTCGGTGCCGAAGCAGAAAAGCGTCGATATAGATGAAATCGTCGTTACCGGCACTCGCAGCGAAACCGACAGCCGACGGCTCTCATCGACCGTATCGGTGCTTTCTCGCGATGTCATAGAAAAGAGTTATGAATCGTCACTGCTACCCCTCCTGTCGGCCCACGTTCCCGGACTGTTTGTTACAAGTCGCGGCCTGCTGGGATATGGCGTCTCGACCGGTGCTGCCGGCGGCATGACCCTGCGTGGTATCGGCAACAGTCCCACCTCGGGATTGCTGGTCCTCATTGACGGCCACCCGCAATATATGGGACTGATGGGACACCCCATTGCCGACGCCTATCAGACGGTACTGGCCGAAAAGGTCGAGGTCGTGAGAGGGCCCGCCTCGGTGATATACGGTTCGAACGCCATGGGAGGTGTCATCAACATCGTTACCCGGGAAGCCGAAGAGGGGACGAAAACCCATCTGCGAAGCAGCTACGGCACGTTCAACACATCGACCAACGAAATCACCAATCAGACCCGTATCGGGGGCTTCGGCAGCACCGTATCGGCATTCTACAACCGCACCGACGGCCATCGCCGCGACATGGGATTTGAACAGATGGGAGGCCTCGTCAAGCTTTCCTACGAAATGTCGCCCGCCTGGGAGATGGGTGCCGACCTGAACATGACCCACTTCAATGCCTCCAATCCCGGTCCGGTGTCGGCACCGCGCATCGACAACGACTCACACATCACCCGGGGCATGACCTCGTTCTACATTGAGAATCACTACCAGAAAACATCGGGTGCCGTAACGGCCTTCTACAACTGGGGGCATCATCGCATCAACGACGGATATACGGTCGGAGAGTCGCCACTCGACTATCGGTTTGACTCGCGCGACCACATGGCCGGAGTCTCCCTGTACCAGAACCTCCGGCTCTTTACCGGGAATGTGGCCACCGTAGGTATCGACTACCAACATTTCGGAGGGCGGGCCTGGAACCGCTACCCGGTCACCGACACCCGAGAGGAACTGGTCGACAAGACGCTCAACGACATAGCCGGGTATGTAGACCTTCGTCAAGATATAGGCCGGCTCGTTACACTCGACGCCGGAGTGCGGTTCGACCACAACTCCCACGTCGGCAACGAATGGATTCCGCAAGGAGGTCTCTCCCTGCACCTGCCCCGCCTTATGGAGTTAAAAGCAACCGTGGCCAAGGGCTTCCGCAACCCGACCCTGCGCGAGATGTATATGTTCCCTCCCCAAAACCCCGACCTGCAACCCGAGCGTGTCGTCAACTACGAAATTGCCTTTTCACAGCACTTTCCGCAACAACGCATCTCCTACAGCCTGAACCTTTTCTATCTACACGGCGATAACCTCATACAGACGGTGCGTGTACCCAACGGCATGCTCAACATCAATACCGGAGAGGTCGACAATGCCGGGATAGAGGTCGAAGCCGGCTGGCAAATCTCACCATCGTGGAAAGTTGCGGTCCAGTACAGCTGGCTGCACATGAAACGCCCCATACTCGCCTCGCCCGAACACAAAGCCTGCGCCTCGATATCATACAGCAGCAGGCGCTGGTCGGTATCGACGGACTGGCAATATGTACACGGACTCTACACGGCACTCGATTCTCGGCAACAAGAAAATTTTTTGTTATGGAATGCCCGTGCCGATTACCAAATATGCCGTTTCTTACGTATATTTGCCAAAGGAGAAAATCTGCTGGCACAACGGTACGAAATTAACCAAGGCTACCCCATGCCCAAAGCAACCTGCATGGGGGGTGTCGATATTCAATTTTAAAATCATATAACTATGCAGACCTCAACCGTAAGACTCTACTCTCTCTCCTACCGCCAGGCAAAGACCTACGGCATCGCCCTTCTTTTTGTGGCCGGCAACATCGTGCTGCCGCAACTCTTCCACCTGCTGCCACAAGGGGGTGTAACCTGGCTGCCCATCTATTTCTTCACCCTGATTGCCGCCTACAAATATGGCTGGAAGGCCGGCCTGCTCACAGCCGTACTTTCGCCGGTTGTCAACAGCCTGCTCTTCGGTATGCCCGCCGCAGCGGCCCTACCCGCCATTCTGCTGAAATCGGGACTCCTTGCCGCTGCCGCCGCCATAGCTGCGGCCCGCTTTCAAAAAGCCTCGCTGGTGCTGCTTGCCGCAGTTGTCGTGTGCTACCAGGGTCTGGGGCTGATAGGCGAATGGGCCCTGACCGGAGACCTCGGCCTGGCTACCCAGGATTTCCGCATAGGAATCCCCGGAATGATTCTGCAAGTGGTAGGCGGATATTTTTGCATCAATTACATAATACGTAAATAATGAATACACTACTGCTAATCGGAGGCATCGGCATGCAGGAAATCCTTGTCATTGCCCTCATCGTGTTACTGCTCTTCGGCGGGAAAAAGATTCCCGAACTGATGAAAGGCATCGGCAAAGGAGTGCGCAGCTTCAAAGACGGTGTAAACGGTATTGAGAAAGAGGGCGAAAGCAACGACGGCCCGAACACCTCCAAATCCAAAGAAAACGACCAGTCCAAATGAATAGTCGGGAGAACGACGCCACTCAAAGTTTTTGGGAGCATCTCGACGACCTGCGAGCTTGTCTCATAAGAATAGTACTGGTCGTTCTGGTGCTGGGTATCGCGGCTTTCCTGTTCAAAGAAGAACTCTTTGCCGTCATACTCGGTCCGCAAAACGAGCACTTCATTACCTACCGTCTTCTTGACAAGATAGGGAGCATCTGGGGTGTTGCTGCGGCACCGTTCTCGGTCGAACTCATCAATACGGGCCTGGCCCGGCAATTCACGACACACATGACGGCCGCCATATATGCGGCTGTCTTGTGTGCATCGCCTTATATTCTCTATCAGCTGTTCCGATTTGTTTCGCCGGCACTTTACGTGAACGAGAAAAAATATGTCGTGCGGGCCGTCTCGTACAGCTATCTGCTGTTCATGGGCGGCGTATTGCTGAGCTATTTTCTCATCTTTCCGCTGACATTCCGTTTTCTCGGGACCTACCAGGTAAGCCCCGAGGTAGCCAATCTCATCACCCTGCAATCCTACATGGACACGCTCATGACCATCACCCTCATGATGGGTGTCTTGTTTGAGATTCCCATCTTATGCTGGCTGTTTGCCCGCCTGGGTATTCTCACCGAGTCGTTCATGCGGAAATACCGCCGGCACGCCATCGTGGTCATACTCATCGTTGCCGCCATCATCACCCCCACGGCCGACGTGTTTACCCTCACTGTCGTATCCCTGCCCATATACCTGCTCTACGAGGGAAGCATCTGCATCGTGCGGCGCTCCCAGAGAAAAGAGATTCAAAATTCTTAATTCACCTGTGCCTGTCGTTGCGAGCAGGAAATCCCAAAGGATTTAACCGTTACGATACTTCAACGGCGAAAGGCCGGTCGAAGCCTTGAAATATTTCCCGAAAAACGACGGATTAGGAAAATGCAGCATTTCACTCACCTGCTGCACGGTATACTCTCCGCTTTTAAGCAAAGCTTTTGCTTCGAAAATCACGTAATCCCGTATCCAATCGCCGGCATAACGTCCGCTTACACGATAAATTACCTGCGACAGATATTTGGGTGTAACACACAACCTGTCGGCATAGTACGATATACTGCGCTCTCGAGCATAATGCTGGCGTACTTCCTTGATAAATCTGTCGTACAGTTGCATGGAACGATTTTGGGGACGCTCTGCCCTCTCCATTGTCTGTAACAAAACGATGGAAAGCACATTGCAAAAAAATATTTGCACATAGCTGTTGATAATAACCGACTTAAACGGTGTGTAGCGGGGATTCTCCATTTTCTCCCACAACTGCGTATATAGGGCTACAAACTCCTGTGTATCGTGTGCATCAAGACTCACCTTGTAATGATTGGAAACATCGACTTTCTGCATCAGGAGTTTATCAAGCTCTATCTTTGGAATATAGTCGATATTCGAAAAGGCTATGATGGCCGCCCGGCAATCTTCGCTTATTTCCAAACACTCGCCTATGGAATTGGGCAGAAGCAACAAAAGATCGCCCGCCGCCATCACATAATCATTCAGATTCACGCGAATACGCATTCGACCTTGCCGGCAAAACAGTAAAAGCGTAAAAGATATTTTAAACGGATATCCCGAAGCAATCCAGTTTCCGGCTTCATTGCTTATGGAATTTTCCGCCCCCGCCAAATTATCGCCCAACATTATTTCGTTGTCAACGATGAGCGTGTGCCCCGTATGTGGCAACATGGCAAGATGCAGCTGTTGTGAGAAAGAGAATGCATTCGTTTTCATATCTCCCCATACATGTATTCATATAGGACAAATATATATCAAAAAAACGAGTACATCTCCATAAAATACATCTTTTAGACCATTTTCACCTCCATATCGATGTTTTTTACTCATGCATTAAGGTCTACCTTTGAGGCATCAAATTATTTAACCAACCACACAATGAAAACAACACCGATATTTTGTGTACTGTCGTTATTGTTCCTTTTCCCGTCCTGCCACGGTGGAAAAGAAGAGAGCCCGTTGATGAGAAGCGTAGAATCGACGCGACCGGCTACCCTGTCGGCCTACGCCTGCAAATCGTTTTCGGGAGTCGTCAAAGAGGGAAAAGAGATAAGTTTAGGATTCAAAACCCCGGGCCAGATTACAAGAATCCTTGTCAAAGAAGGAGACCGGGTAGAAGAAGGCCAGTTGCTCGCCACGCTCGACGACGCCGACTACAAATTGGGCGTCGAAGCCATAGAGATACAGTACGACCAGCTGAAAAAGGAGGTCGACCGCATGAAACTGCTCTACGAAAACAACAGTATCTCGGGAAACGACTACGACAAGGCAACATCGGGACTTGCCCAGCTCGCCGTACAATTGCAAAGCAACCGGAACAAACTCGATTACACCCGACTCTATGCACCGGCCAGTGGATATATACAAAGTGTCAATTTTGAAACCGCAGAGATGGTCGATGCCGGCACCCCGGTGTTTACATTGCTCGACACCCGACAGATGGAGGTTACGGTCGACATTCCTGCCTCACTCCATACACAACAGAATCGAATCAACAGCATTACATGCCGCTCGGTACTTTCGCCGGAGAAAAAGATGCCCATGCATCTGGTAAGCATTGCCCCCAAGGCCGACGGAAACCAACTCTATAAGATGACGCTGGAATTTGACAAGAAACCGGAACAGGAAATCACCCCGGGCATGAATGTCGAGGTAGAGCTGCGTCTCCGCCATCGGACTTCGTCGCAGGCATACACCCTGCCGCTTCACTGCATATTCAACCACGAGGGACAGAATTGCGTGTGGGTCATAAACAACGACTCGACCGTTTCGCGCCACGTCGTTTCGCTCGACGGGACCGATGAAGAGGGAAGAGCGATTGTCGTCGATGGCCTCTCGGGCGACGAACAGATTGTCAATGCCGGTGTCAATGCCCTGCGAGACAATGAGAAGGTGCGCATCATCGAACCCGTATCGCCAACCAATGTAGGAGGACTGCTGTAATGAATATCACCCGATTTTTTATCAACCGCCCTACCCTCTTCTGGTCGTTAATGGCGGGTATCATCATTGCCGGTGTTCTGGCGTTCATACAGATGCCCAAACTCGAAGACCCTGCCGTGGCCACCAAACAGGCCATGGTTGTGATACCCTGGCCGGGAGCCAACGCCCACGAAATAGAGCTCAAAGTAGCCCAGGTCATGGAAGAGGAGCTGCGCGCTCTGCCCGATGTCAAGAAAATAAAGACCGAGTGTCAGAACGGAAACGCCATGATTACGGTCGAATTCCAGATGACCGTCTTGCTCTCTGACCTGGAACAGCACTTCGACCTGCTGCGACGTAAAGTAAACGATGCCAAGGCCAAACTGCCCGCCGGCTGCTACGACCCCATCGTAATCGACGACATGATGGACGTTTACGGTATTTTCTATGCCCTTACGGCCGATGGTTACGAATATCCCGACATGTATAAATATGCCAAGCTCATTCGTCGGGAACTGCTGGGTGTCAAAGGAGTGAAACGCATCATCATCGCCGGCAATCGCGACGAGAGCATAAATATCATACTCCCCAAGGAGAAAATATCGCGTAACGGACTCATTCCGACACAACTCATGATGTCGTTGCAAAATGCAGGGAAACCCATCGACGCGGGCAATTACCAGCAGGGTCCCGACCGCATACCGCTGCGCATCGATGGCGCTATCGAGAATGAAGACGACATACGCAACCTGCTTATCAGCACGATGAACGGGAAACAGTTGAGACTGGGCGATCTTGCCACCGTAGAGCGCAGCTACACCGAACCGCAACGCAACGGATTCTTTGTCGACGGCAAACCGGCCATCGCCATCTGCATCGCCATGGAGAACGACGCCATAGTTCCCGACGTGGGAAAAGCGGTCGATGCCCGACTGGCCGAAGTGATGGAACAGGTTCCTGCCGGCATGGAAATCGACAAGATATTTTTTCAGCCCGACAAGGTCGACGATGCCATCAACTCGTTTATGCTCAACCTGCTGGAATCGGTGCTTATCGTCATTCTCGTACTGATATTCACCATGGGATTCCGCAGTGGAGTGATCATCGGTTTCGGACTGGTACTCACCATTGCTGTGTCGTTTCCCATACTACTGGTGTGCGGTACCACCCTGCAACGCATTTCGTTGGGCGCGTTCATCGTAGCCATGGGTATGCTTGTCGATAACGCCATCGTCATCATGGACGGTATACTCATCGACAAGAAACGCGGCCTCGGCCCCAAGACCTACCTCTACCGGATAGGGAAAAATACCGCTCTGCCTCTATTGGGCGCCACAGTCATTGCCGTAGCAACATTTATAGGCATATACCTCTCGCCCGACTCGGCCGGAGAATATGCCGGCGACCTCTTCCTCGTGCTGTGCGTAAGTCTGCTGGCCAGCTGGGTACTGGCCCTTATACAAGTGCCCATGTGTGCCAAATCGTGGCTCGCACCGCGAGAAAAGCCGGGAAGCGACGAGACGTGCCTGAACTCTCCGGTGCATCGCTTCGTGCGCCGCACCATCACAACGCTTATCGCCTATAAGAAAACCACCATTGCCGTTGCCGTCGCTCTGCTTCTGCTGTCGGGTTATGGCATGACCAAAGTAAAAAACCTCTTCTTCCCCGACTTCGATTACAGCCAGTTTGTCATTGAGTATTTCCGCCCGGCACAGACCAGCCCCAACGACGTAAAAGCCGACCTGCTCGACATAAGCCGCAAGCTCAAAGAAAACCCCGACATAGAAAGAGTCTCGGCCAGTATGGGCAGCGCACCGGCACACTATTGCCTTGTACGCCCCATGACTGCGGGTGGCGACAGCTACGGCGAACTTATTGTCGACTGTAAAGACTACGCCACGGTCGTAAAGGTGATTCCTGTCGTATTGAAACAGTTGAGAGAGGAATATCCCGACGCTTATATCCGCGCCCGGAAATACAACTTCTCCATATCGACCTCCCACACGGTCGAAGTGGAATTTGCGGGCCCCGACCCTGCCATACTTCGCGACCTGAGCCGGCAAGCCGAAGAGATTATGCGCCGCAGCCCCTACATCGATCCCTATTCGGTCGAGAACAACTGGAAACCTCAGGGTAAAACGCTGGTAGCCGAATATCTGCAACAAGATGCATTACGGGCCGGCATCAACCGCAGCGATGTGGGCAACGCGCTGATGGCAGCGACCGACGGTCTGCCGGTGGGTGTCATCTACGAGCAGGACCGCATACTCCCCATCAAACTGATGGTCAGAAACAACGACGGAAGCCGCATCACACAGGTCGAAGATATCCCCGTATGGAGCATGATGAATATGAGCATCGACGAAGAAGAGATGCAGAAAGCCATTTCCGGGGGTAAAGGCATTGATGAGCTGCAAGACGAGATGTTCCGCAGTACCCCCCTCAGCAATGTGGCACCGGAGATACGGCTCGACTGGGAAGAGTGCTGTGTGATGCGCCTTAACGGGAAAAGGGTCATCGAAGCCGAGTGCGACCCCAACCCCGAACGGCCCGACGCCACACCGGCCAAGGCAGTGGAAAGCATCAGGGAAGAAATAGAATCCATACCCCTGCCCGATGGTTACGAAATGCGATGGGTGGGCGAAGGCGAACTGCAAGGCGAAGCCATCCTGCACCTGATGAAATATGTACCGCTCACCCTTTTCCTCATTCTGGGAATACTGTTGCTGCTCTTCAACAACTGGAAGAAGGTGGGACTCATACTTCTCTGTCTGCCATTTGTCGTGTGCGGTATTGTACCCTCGCTCTACTTCCTGCAACAGCCGTTCACGTTCATGGCCATCATCGGCATGATGGGTCTCATGGGTATGATGGTCAAGAATGCCATCGTTCTCGTCGATGAAATCAACCGGCTCAACAATGAGGAACACCAACTGCCCTATCATGCGGTGGTCGAAGCCACTGTATCCCGTGTGCGCCCCGTACTCATGGCCTCACTCACGACCATTGTCGGCATGATACCTCTTGTGGGAGACCCCATGTACGGATCCATGGCCATAACCATCATGGGCGGACTCACCGTGGGGACAATCATTACCCTCATACTCCTACCGCTGTTTTACACGACATTGTTCCACATAAAAAAACCTTGTGAATGAAACCCAACACCTCTAAATCCATACACAGGGGGAGCCTGGCCAAGGCTACCCTTTTCACCGCGGTAACCCTGCTCCTGCCGCACATGACCACCGCGCAAACGGCACTGGTTCTCTCCCAGTCGCAGTGCCGGGAGATGGCCCTTGCACACAATGAGGCCCTGCAAAAGGCCGACAACGACCTGCGCAAGGCCGAGCTTGATAAAGCCATTGCCTTCACCTCCTATCTACCTACCATCGAAAGCAGCGCCACGGGTGCTTATGTCGTGGAAGACATCGATATGATGGGCATGCAGATGCAGATGAAAGGCACCTACATGGCCGGCATCACGCTCACCCAGCCTCTCTATGCGGGAGGGAAAATCATAGCCGGCAACAAACTGGCCCGCATAGGGGTGGAATGTGCGGCCGAAAACCAACGCAAGACCCGCATGCAGGTCATTGCCGATGCCGACAACGCCTACTGGACCTACCTGGCCACCTGCCGGAAAATTGCCATGCTCGAAAGTTATGTCCAACAGATAGACACCCTCTACCGCCAGACCCGGGTCGGCGTCTCGGCTCAAATGGCAACGACCAACGACCTCCTGCGCATCGAGGCCAAGCGCAGTGAAATCAATTACCAGTTGCAAAAGGCCCGCAATGGCGTGAACCTGTGCCGACTGGCCCTGTGCAATGTCATCGGGGCCGGTCTCGACACCGAAATCACACTCTCCGACACCGTCATCGCCGTTACACCGCCACTCGACCTCGATACCGACATTTCGCAACGTCCCGAGCTGAAACTGCTGCAAAAGCAAGTCGAGGCTCAACAGCAACAGATAAAGCTGACACGCTCCGAAATGCTCCCCACCGCCGGACTCAGTCTGGGCTACACCTACTACGGCAACATCAAGTTGAAGGGAATGACAGCCGACCCTGCGGGAAACCCGATTCCCTACACACAGAAATTTGAAGACGGATTTACCGTAGGCATGGTATCGGTATCGATTCCTATCCTGCATTGGGGGGCCAATTTCAAAAAGATAAAACAGTCGAAGTATCAGTTACGCAACGCCGAACTCGATTTGTCGCAAAACCGCCGGTTGCTCACCATCGAGGCTCAACAGGCGCGGCAAAACCTTACCGAGGGCTTTGCCATGATAGAAACGGCGCGCTTGGGCTGCCAACAAGCCCGGGAGAACCTGCGGGTCATGCAGAATTGCTACCACAACCAGATGGCAACGCTCACCGACCTGCTCGATGCCCAATCGCAATGGCAACAGGCCGAGAGCAACCTCATCGAGGCACAGACACAGTATAAAATCTACGAAACAGAATTCCGTCGCACCACGGGACGGCTGGAATAAATCGCAGAGAAGCGTAGGCCATAAAAAGGTCTACGCTTCTCCATTTTCATACACAATCCCCCCGACCACGCACTCTCGTGCGTGGAACAACAGCGGCACTCTGCCATTGTCTCTACCTACACCTCTCCGTTGAAAAGTTGAAAAGACAAATACGGGCCGACCGCACCGGTACGCCATACTTTTTTGATGGATTTCTGAAATAATATTTCTAACTTGCAGCCCCAAAAATCAGACACACGACGCCCCGCCGACAAACGGGCATACCCTACCCGGCAAATGGGGCAGGCGTCATTCAACACCTGCAAGACATGAAACAGACATTTCTGAACGTCCTTCTTCTACTGACTCTCTCTCTGGCAACGAGTTGCCAGGAAAGTGCTGAACACCCCGACACCGTCGCCTCGGTGTTCGTCCCCGCACAACCTTCTTACGCCGACAGCACCATGTGGCACATTGCCCTGAACGACACCGGTACGGGTGCCGATGTATTCTACGTCGTATCGACATGGGAATTTGACTGGCACACCGACGACGGCATCGTGTCGCACCACGCCGACCCGTCGAACCCCGAACACCGCTCCGACATGGATATCGAGATAAGTCAGGTTGCCCAATACATGGCCGACGGCAACAACTTCTATGCCCCCTTCTACCGGCACATTACACTCAACTCATGGGCCACACTCAACGAAGACACGATAAACCGCCGCTACTTCGAGGTGGCTTTTGTCGACGTGAAGAATGCCTTTGACTACTACATGACACACTACAACAACGGCCGGCCGTTTATTCTCGCCGGATTCAGCCAAGGGGGAAAATCGGTGGTCGAACTGCTGAAAACCCTGCCCGAAGATACCCGCTCCCGCCTGGTCGCCGCCTATGTGCTCGGCTACAAGGTTACCCCCGACGACGTAGCGCAGGCACCGTGGATTGTCGCCGCACAAGACTCGACCGACACGGGTGTAACCATCTGCTACAACTCCGTCTCCGACGTGAAATATGTAAAGCCCATCGTATGCGAGTCTAATATCATGTGCATCAATCCGGTAAACTGGCGTACCGATGCTACTCCGGCACAACTCCACGACACCATCACGGTAACCCTTTCGCCCGAATACAAGGTTCTCGTTCTCGACGGATACGACGGCAGCAGCCTGCCCAACATTCTCGACATACTCAACGTGGGCGACTATCACGGCGTAGAGCCCTGGATGTACAGCGAATGTCTACGCCGCAACTTCAAGCAGCGCATCGAGGCCTTCCGGGCCCGTCAGTGAGCACCCGACACGGCAAGTCGCCGCACAAACGGCCTCACCGGCGAGCGGTTATCGCCACCTTTATCACTCCGTCGAGCCGGTTCTCAAAAATACGGTAAGCCTCTTCTATATCGTCGAGCGCATAACGATGCGTGATGAGAGGCGTAGTGTCTATGCGTCCGGCGGCTATGAGGTCGAGTATCTCGGCACAGTCGCAACCATCGACTCCACCGGTCTTGAAGGTAAGATTCTTGCCGTACATCTCGGGCAGAGGCAATACCTGCGGCTTGTCATACAAGGCAACAACCGTAACCACGGCATTGGGACGGGCACACTCCCAGGCCAGCCTGAATGAGTCGTCGCTACCGGCTACCTCCAATACCACATCGGCTCCACCCCGCTCGCAACGGCGACGTATCGTCGGGAGGCACTCCTCGGGCGAGACCACCTCTACCCCGGGATAATGGCGTCTCACAAAAGCGGCCCGTTCGGGCGACTTCTCACACACGATAATACGCTGCGGCCCGTGCAGTTGCGCACACAGAAGGGTGCAGATACCCGTCGGCCCCGCCCCGATAATCAGTACCGTATCGTCGGGCTTGATTTCGGAGATGCGCGCCGCCCAGAATCCAGTGGCCAGAATATCACCCACAAACAGGGCCTGCTCATCGCTCACCCCATCGGGAATACGGTTGAGTCCGCTGTCGGCATAAGGCACACGCACATACTCGGCCTGACCGCCGTCGATGCGGCAGCCGAGCGCCCAGCCGCCGTGAGGGTCGGTACAGTTGTTTACAAAACCACGACGGCAGAAAAAACATTCGCCGCAGAAGGTCTCCACATTTACCGTAACACGGTCGCCCGGCCTGACGGTACGCACCTCGGCGCCCACCTGCTCGACAACTCCCACCATCTCGTGGCCCACAATAATGCCGGGCACGGCACGCGGCACGCTGCCATGCTTGATGTGAAGGTCGCTCGTGCAGATACTGCCCAACGTTACTCTCACCACGGCATCGCGGGCATCGACAACCGTCGGTACCGGCCGCTCCTGTAAGGCAAAGCGCCCCGGAGCTACATATACATATCCCAACATAAATCTTCGTTTTTCTCTTTCTACAAATTTACACAAATCCCGCCAAACCGCTACCGCCTCGGTCGGGGAAAATAAGCGCCTCATGCAATGTTAATACAATATAAAATAATAAATATAACACATAAAATAAAAACAAACCGTTATATTTGAAATATGATAAATCATAGACACATAAACAACTTCCGAGACGAAGAGGGGAATTGGTTTCTACCTAATTCCAGAGCCTATTTTGATGCATATTCCGATCAATACAAACATCGTAAAGAAGAAGATAAACTAGAAACCTTGGCATTCCTAATCGCCAATGGAATGGACTTAGTAAAAATCGTTCGCTTATATGAAAATAATCATTCCGATTATATCATAGCTTCGCTCAATAACACATTGTTATTTCATATACAATTCCTCCGCTGGGGTGAAATGATACATTGGACAAATGAAATAATGGAAGATGTTCCGTCTTCTGCATTAGCTCAAACTTTGGAAAGCGAATTGAAGTTGCGTTATAGAGGGACAAACCAAGAACTCATATACTCCCGATGGAATACAAACATTGAAGAGGCACTCTTAAAACGTGTGCAAGATAAAAAAGAGCTAAAAGA
>CAJLYN010000011.1 GCA_905210875.1 uncultured Bacteroides sp.
CAGCAATTGTATATGTACCCTCCTTGTCGGCACGAAGCGTATAGGTATAGGCATATTCACTTATCCGCGACATCTTTCCGTTGACAATCGATACCTGGTTACTCTGCGAAGTGGCCGGCCCGAACAACACCGAAAATCCCGGAAAATCGGGAGGCATAAATTTATTTCCACTGGCATTCTGCAAGGTAAACACGACTTGAAACTGTCGGCCCTGTATCACCTGCTTGGGCGCCGACGCCGTGAAAGTCACATCGTCGGCCATCACCGGTGAGAACATGGCCATACAGGCTATTATCACAAAAACTATTCTTGGCATCACTATTTTGTTTTATCGGTTTGGGTAACCTCGTCAGGCCCACTGTCGAGCCATCATCGGATTACCATTCTTTATCGGTTTTACGTCTTTGACGCTGGTCGAGCAACTTTTGTTGTACTTTTTCCTGGGTCTTCTTCTCGTCTTGCTGCATCGCATCAAGTATCTGCTGTGCATTCTCGGGCGAGATAGAGCCAGGCTGCGGCTGGCCGTTATCGGCAGGCCTGTCGTCTTGTCGCTCTGGGTTCTGAGGATTCTGATTGGGTTGTTGTTGCGGCGAATTCTGTTGTTGATTCTTATCGTCGCGGTCCTGGTTCTTGTTCTGATTCTGCTGGTTTTGTTGCTGCTGTTGGTTCTGTTGTTGCTGCTGGTTATCCTGATTCTGTTGCTGTTGTTGCTGCTGACGCAGTTTCAACTGAGCCATACGCAGATTGTAACGAGCCTCGTGGTCATCGGGATTACGTCGCAGGGAGTTTTTATAGGCCTCAATGCTTTCGGCATACTTCTCCTGCATATAGAGTGAATTACCGAGGTTGTACCAGTCGGCCGCCGTCTCTTTCTTGTCATCATCGGGACGTTCTTTGGCGGTGAGACTCTGATACTGTTTGGCAGCTTCTTCAAATTTTCCTTGCCGGAACAATGCATTACCGATGTTATAGACCGCTTTCTCCGAAGTGGGATCGGCATCGAGCGAACGCCGATAGTTGACTTCGGCCTCGGTATATTTTTCGTTTTTATAATCTTCGTTCCCTGCACGCAATTTCTGCCGAGAAGTCTTGGCATCGACATTCTGCGCCATGGCTCCGGGAAGCGCCATCATACACAAGGCCGTCCCGGCTATGAGACAATAAATTTTCTGCTTCATGACCCTGTTTTTTACTTGTCAAAGAAATTCACCTTTTTCATCAGTTTGTTTTTGGTGTCAAGCACAAAGATGTCGAACAGCAACAGCGCAAGAGCTATCCACGCCAGAAGGGGGAACTGTTCGTCGTAGGCCGAGTAGACCTTGCTCTCGACATCGGACTTCTTCATCTTTCGCACCTCATTCAGCAAAGCCCGCAATGCAGCATTGGTATTATCGGCGGTAACATAGAGGCCCTCACCGGCACGGGCTATCTCCTGCCCCATCTGTTCGTTGAGCTTGGTTATCACCACGTTTCCGTCACGGTCTTTTCTGAAATTTCCCTCCTGATCGTTCATCGGTATGGGAGAACCTTTGGACGAACCTATACCAATGACATCGACCTTTATACCCCGCTTGGCGGCTTCTTGCGCCATAGCGACGGCATCGCCTTCATGATTTTCTCCATCGGTAATGACGATGATGGCCTTATCGGCAGTCTCGTCTGGGGTGAAAGAGTTCATGGCCAGACGAATGGACGAACCGATAGCGGTACCCTGCGTAGGAACCATCGACGGAGAGATATTGGAAAGGAACATCTTGGCCGACACAAAATCGGTGGTGATGGGCAACTGCACATAGGCATCACCGGCAAAGACAATGAGCCCCACCTTGTCGTCGTCGAGATCGTCGAGCAAGCGCGACAACATCATCTTGGCATTTTCCAAACGCGATGGGGTAATATCCTGTGCCAGCATGGAGTTGGAGACATCGAGTGCTATCATAATCTCCACCCCTTGCCGTTTTACGGTTTCGAGTTTGGCTCCCATCTGCGGACGTGCCACCAAAAAGACCAACACCAGCAAGGCAAGTTGCTGCAAAAAAAACTTCACTCCGGGTTTATACCGCGACACGTCGGGCATGAGTCCCTGCAACACATCGGCTCGTCCCATGCGAGCCATGTGGCGGCGGTTGCGCCACCGTCCATAAAAATAGAGAATCCACACTGCCGGCAACAACAGCAGGAGATAAAGATATTCGGGATTGGCAAATCGAAACATGACAATGATTTTTATGGAATGTTACGTAGCAATGTGTGCCGCAAAAGCATCTCGGCAAGCAGCAGAAGAAGGGCGGCCATACCCCACGGGAGGAACAGGTCTTCTTTCCGGCTAAACTGTTTCACCACAAGTTTGGTCTTTTCAAGTTTGTCGATTTCGGAGAAAATCTGTTTGAGGACATCTTTATTGGTCGCTCTGAAATATTTTCCATCGGTAATGTCGGCAATCTTCTGCAACGTGGCTTCGTCTATCTCGACCGGCACATTCTGATAGGTGATGCCATAAGGAGTGGCAACCGGATAGGGAGCTTCGCCCATGGTTCCCACGCCTATCGTATAGACCCTGACACCGAACGTACGGGCTATCTGGGCAGCCGTTTCGGGAGTTATCTCTCCGGCATTGTTCGTACCGTCGGTCAGGAGAATGACCGTCTTCGACTTGGCCGGTCCGTCCTTGATGCGGCTCACAGCAGTAGCCAGGCCGTCGCCTATGGCCGTACGGTCAAGCAACATGCCGCACGATACCTCTTTGAGCATATTAAGCAGGACCGTACGGTCGGTCGTCATGGGGCAAAGGGTGAAACTCTCCCCGGCAAATATCACCAAACCGATATTATCGGTAGGACGTCCGGAGATGAATTGCGAAGCAACGTCCTTGGCCGCTTCAAGACGGTCGGGTTGAAAATCGCGGGCCAACATACTGCTCGATATATCGAGAGAGATAACAATGTCGATACCTTCGGTCGACTGGTTGCTCCAATAGTCGGTAGACTGAGGCCTTGCCAGTACGATAATGAGGCAGGAGACAGCCAGCAGGCGCAACAGAAACAGCAGATGCCTCAAATACTTTTTATAGCTGCTGCCCATACGGTCGAAAGCATAGGTCGAGGATATTTGCAGCGAGGCTTCGGCCTTCTTGTACTTAAAGACATACCACACCACGGCCGGGATAAGCAGCAAGAAGAGCCACAGGTATGACGGGTGTGCAAAGTTCATAACGGTTTCTTGTTAGAGGGTCCATATTTTTCCCAGTCGCTCTGAGCCGGTTCTTCATCGGCCGTGGCGGCGGGGGTTGATTCTTGGTCCGACGGGGCAGTTGCATCAGCCGGCATCTCAGGCGAGACAGCCTCGGCCGGCACCTCTTCGGGACGGGTCTCTTCGACAAAGGTCACTGCATTGCGCATGGCCGACTCGTTGTCGTCGGGGCCGGGTTTTACCTTGGCAAATTTTACAAAATCGGCCATTTCGAGAATCTCTTTCATCTGCTTGTTGAGGGGCTTGGTCTCCTGGTTGGCACGTAACGCCGAAAGAATCTCGGCCGAGGTCATCTCCATGGCCTGTATGCCAAACCGCCCCACGAGGTACTCGCGCAATATATCGGTCAGATGAGTATAATACTCTTTCTCCCTCCCCTCTTGCCACAACTTTTCATCGCGAAGCTGAGAAAGTGCCAACAAGGCTTTTTCATGGGGAGGCAGCAGCGCCTCAGGCGACAACTCTTCATGCCGACGAGCACGATATTTGCGATAGAACCGATAGCCAACAAATGCCAGCACGACCAGCACAACAACGAGTAGCACAATCCACCCCCAGAGCGGCATATTGTCCCACAAGAGCAGCCACCAGGCCGACGATGGAGCACGCACCCCCTTTATGTCGACAATCGACTGGGTGGTATCGACCTCCATGGGGAGTATCTTTAAACTCAATGCCTCGGTCATGAGCGTGTCGGTGCCCGACAGATAACGGAACGGGGGTATGTAGAAAAGTCCCGAGTCGAACGATGTGACCAGGAGACTGCGGTCGATCTGTATGCGGCCGCTACCCAGTTCGGTAGTATCGGGACGCGACACTACAAGAACCTCAACGCCTCTGACAAGCGTGTCGGAAAAGGTGGACAAAAGCCACACCTGCTCGTCCTCATCTTGGGCTACTTCGAGACGTATGCGGGTCTGCTCACCCATCCACAAGGTAAGAGAGTCGATAGAGGCGTGCACCGACACATCGGCGGCTGCAACCCGATGCGGCAATGCAACCGTCAGCATGGCAACAACGGCCACCACAACTGATAAAAGGCGATGCCGTACTATTTTATTTCTTATTCCCATATACATTTTCCCCTTACTTATTCTATGATCGGCGTTTGAAAAGATTCATCAAGGCAATGACAAAATCTTCATCGGTGGCAATCGAAGCCATATCAACACGACTTTTTTTCAAGGAATCGTCCATCTGTTTCTGCCGTTCGCTCCACCAGCTGGCGTAGTTGTCGCGTACCCGCCGGGAAGAGGTATCGACCCACACCTCGTTTCCGCGCTCGGCGTCGCGAAACTTGATGAGACCCACTCGCGGCAACTCGGCCTCGCGCTTGTCATAGACCTGCACGGCAACAACGTCGTGCTTGCGGTTGGCTATGGTCATGGCGTTGGAATAATCCTCCGGTGTAATGAAGTCGGACATCAGAAAGACCGTACAACGCTTCTTTATGGCGTTGGTCAGGTAACGCAACACCTGCGAGATATCGGTTCCCGTGTGTTCGGGGGTGAAGTCTATCAGTTCGCGTATGATGTAAAGCACATGCTTCTTGCCCTTTTGCGGGGGAATGAATTTTTCAATGCGGTCGGAGAAGAAGATGACCCCGATTTTATCGTTGTTCTGTATCGTCGAGAAAGCCAATGTGGCAGCAATCTCGGTCATCATCTCTTTCTTCAACTCTCCCACGGCGCCGAAAAGGCGGCTGGCCGATACGTCGATTAATAGCATGACCGTCATCTCCCGCTCCTCTTCAAAGACCTTGACATAGGGTCTTTGCTGACGGGCAGTTACGTTCCAATCAATGTCTCTCACATCATCACCGAACTGATATTCGCGCACCTCCGAGAAGGCCATACCACGTCCCTTGAAGGCCGAATGGTATTGCCCGGCAAAGATATTGCGTGAAAGACCGCGCGTCTTTATCTCGATGCGCCTGACCTTTTTCAACAACTCGGTTGTATCCATAATTATTTATTCTCCTTTTTCAGCGAGAAAGAGATTCTCATTAAGGTACTTCGACCTTGTTGAGTATTTCGCTGACAATCTCTTCGGTGGTAATATTGTTGGCTTCGGCTTCGTAGGTAAGGCCTATACGGTGCCGCATCACGTCGTGGCACACGGCGCGCACATCTTCGGGCACGACATAGCCGCGCTGTTTGAGGAAGGCATAGGAACGGGCTGCCGTAGCCAGATTTATCGAAGCACGGGGCGAAGCACCGAAAGCTATCATGTTTTTAAGATCGGACAGCCCGTGATCCTGCGGGAAACGTGAGGCAAAAACAATATCAACGATGTAACGTTCGATTTTCTCGTCGATATATACCTGTTGTACCACCTTACGGGCCTCAATGATGTCTTCGGTCTTCAATACAGGTTTTATATCGGGCTTCTCACCGGAGATATTCTGGCGTATGATGAGTTTTTCTTCTTCTTTCTTGGGATAGGTAATGATTACTTTCAGCAGGAAACGGTCGACCTGTGCTTCGGGCAGCGGATAGGTACCCTCCTGCTCGATGGGGTTCTGTGTCGCCATGACCAGGAAGGGGTCGTCGAGTTTGTACGTGTTTTCGCCAATGGTTACCTGACGCTCCTGCATGGCTTCGAGCAAGGCACTCTGTACTTTGGCCGGAGCACGGTTTATTTCATCGGCAAGAACAAAATTTGCAAAAATCGGACCTTTTTTTACCAAAAATTGTTCTTTGGCCTGGCTGTACACCATGGTACCTACGACATCAGCCGGGAGTAAGTCGGGCGTAAACTGTATGCGGCTGTACTTGGCATCGATAAGCGAGGCAAGAGTCTTGATAGCAAGAGTCTTAGCCAATCCGGGCACACCTTCGAGCAATATGTGTCCGTTGGACAAAAGACCTATCATCAACGAATCGATAAGGTGTTTCTGCCCCACGATAACTCTGTCCATACCCATGGTAATCATGTTCACAAACGAGCTTTTACTGGCAATCAGCTCGTTAAGTTCTCTGATATCTACTGTTTGGCTCATAATTTATAGCGTTTTCTATGAATTGTGCTATTTTTCTTTTTCTGTTGCAAAAATAGAAATGTTTATTTCACATTTAACATTTACAGTGTTAAATCAATAACAACTATCTATTAAAAAAAACTAAGTCGCCACTTCATGAAGAAATGGCGACCTGCTCAGATGTGCTACTCAAACCTCCTGTTCAGTTGGTCGGCAAACTTTTTCGCTTTGTCGAGAGACTGTTGACTGCAGGCATCGATACCGTATTTGCGGGGGTCGGGAATCTTCACTTCGAGACCTACCGGCAGGCGATTGGGGTTGGGCATGACGGTCTTGTTCTCCTCATAGATATAGGCCCAAAAATCTTTGCTGCCGTAATATTCGAGTGCCAACAAAGTGAGACGGTCGCCATCGCTCAAACGATGCACCGCCAGTGGAGGCAACGCCTGCACATCGGGCACACCGTCGAGAGACTCAGGCTTTTCTTCTGTAACAATCGACGAAGACAGATTGTTTGCCTTTTGCTCCGATTCGGGCTCTTCGGAAATTTGTTGAGGCTGCTCAGGTATATCTGTCGACATTTCGGTATGAGGAGATGAAAAATAATAACTCCATGCATCGCCTAACGTTATTCCCCGCCGGTTCAGTTGCCACAATGTTCCTCCGGCAATCACCAGAAGCAACAGCAGAACGGCACAAAGGCCGGTGAGTAAAGGACGCTGCTGCATTCTGTCCCACAGAGAGGGACGACAGTCGTCGTAGACATCTTCATCGTACCCTTCGGCACCCGCTGTTGACATTTCATCGTTGCATTTTTCTACCGATTCACCGGCTGGCTCCTCCTCGTCTCCACCGAAAGATATGATGGGCGGAGCACCTCCTGCCATTTCGGGAGTGGTGGCCTCTGAAGTGTCCGACATAGAGGCATGAGGGGCACTTGCGGTCTCTTCGGCGGCTTGCGGAGTTTCCCGACGACTGGCAGAATCGGGCATGCTCTCGGCGACGATTTTTTCCAGCACAAAATCGGCCAGCGCGTTCAACTCATCTTCGGAGAGTTTGACTACCGATTCCTCATCGGCATCGCCTGTGACATCATCGCCGGCTGTTGCGGCATCGCCCATGAGGGTCTCCTGAGAAGGATGCGCAGATGCAGGTTCCTCTTCTGCCACCAGTTCTTCTGCCACTTCTGCCACGGCGGCCGGTTCGACTTCGGACTGCTGCCCGTACCCGGCACCAGCATCGGCTGCCCCCCCGGCGACGGCAGCGCCAGGAGTCTCTTCTGCGACAGTTTCTGCCACCTCCCGTTGCGAGTCGTCGATAAAAATATCTTCGGCTTCGTCGGCGGTCTCATTCTCGTCAGCCTGGACGGCTTCGTCGGTAAGCACATCGTCGGGCAACACCTCGGGTATGAAGCACGAGAATGGAGCATTGACCGCTTCGCGCATGGCTTTGTCGGGCGAAAACGACAGCTTGTAATGTCCGGGTATTTCCATCGGCTCACCGGTGCGCACATTGACGCTAGCACGTGGTTCTACCCACACAGAGCGAAATTGGCCCAGACCGTTGATTTTCAAATTTTCTCCTCGAATCACAGTATCTGCGGCCAACGAGAAAAATTCTTTCAGGAACTGTTCTGCCTCTTTTTTGGTACAGTTATTCTTACGACTTAACTGATCTATTAACTCGGGTAGGGAAATCTTGGCATTCATCGGGCGGCATTCTCCTTAATACGATTTTTCAGCACCGCTCCGGGTTTGAATGTAAGAACGATACGAGGGGGGATAAGCATACGTTTACCTGTCGCGGGATTGACTGTAATGCGTTCGAGTTTTTTACGAGGTTCAAACGTTCCGAATCCTTGTATCGAAACAGAATCCATCGAGATGCTGCGCTCCTTGATGATTTGCAACAACCCCGAATATAGTGCGTCCACGCTTTTCTTGTCTTTGCCCAAACGCTCCTGCAAAATCGAAAAAAACTGTTTGTGTTCCACGACAGATTATTTTTGGTGCTGCTATATTACTATTTTTTTTTGAAACGGCCAAATGTTGACACAAACGAGCCGCCTTGACGATATATGTCGGGGCGGCTCGAATAGTTCACTTAATGATAATCAATCATTCATCGAGAGGAGCAACTCTTCGTTGGACGATGTCTTTTCCATACGATCCATGATGAAGGTCATGGCTTCTATCGAATTCATGTCGGAGAGATATTTGCGGAGAATCCACATGCGGTTGAGTGTATCCTGGCTGAGGAGCAAATCGTCGCGACGGGTGCTCGATGCGGTGATGTCGACAGCCGGGAAGATACGCTTGTTGGCCAGCTTGCGGTCGAGTTGCAACTCCATATTGCCGGTGCCTTTGAACTCTTCAAAGATGACATCGTCCATCTTCGAACCGGTATCGGTAAGTGCCGTGGCGATAATGGTAAGGCTGCCGCCGTTTTCGATGTTGCGGGCAGCTCCGAAGAAACGTTTGGGCTTGTGCAGGGCATTGGCGTCGACACCTCCCGAAAGTACCTTTCCCGATGCCGGCGACACAGTGTTATAGGCACGAGCCAGGCGGGTGATGGAGTCGAGCAGAATGACAACGTCGTGGCCGCACTCGACCATGCGCTTGGCTTTTTCGAGAACGATGCTGGCCACTTTGACATGGCGTTCGGCCGGCTCATCGAAAGTCGAAGAGATGACTTCGGCCTTCACACTGCGGGCCATGTCGGTTACCTCCTCGGGACGTTCGTCGATGAGCAATATCATCATGTACACTTCGGGGTGGTTGGCGGCAATGGCATTGGCAATGTCTTTGAGTAACATGGTCTTTCCGGTCTTGGGCTGTGCCACAATAAGACCACGCTGACCTTTTCCGATGGGGGCAAACATGTCGACGACACGACAGGAGAGGTTATTGGTTTCACGGTTTCCGGTGAGATTGAATTTCTCTTCAGGAAAAAGCGGTGTGAGATGATCAAACGGCACACGGTCGCGCACATATTCGGGCGAACGTCCGTTGATGCGGTCTACCTTAACCAAGGGGAAATATTTTTCGCCCTCTTTGGGGGGGCGTATGGGACCTTCCACGACATCGCCGGTTTTCAAACCGAAAAGTTTCACTTGGGCAGGCGACACATAGATATCGTCGGGCGATGCGAGGTAGTTGTAATCGGAGGAACGGAGGAATCCATATCCGTCGGGCATCATCTCCAAGACTCCCACACCGGAAAGTATTCCGTCGAAATCGAATACCTTCTCGGGAGCCTGCGGGCGATACACGGGCGCCGGCACATTGGCCGATGTCCCTTGTGATATGGCATTTTTTCCTCTCGGCACAAAACGCTGTCGTTCACTGCGGGGGAAAAACGATTGCAGATGTACATTGTTCTCTACTACGGGTTTTGTATCGGGAGCTGCATTTGGGCGAGGGACATTATCTTCGGTTTCAACCGGGGCAGTTGCCACAGGTTCTGCGGGCAGTTCTTGTTCGGGACGAGTCTCCGGCTCGGCAGACTCTACATTCAGTTTTTGTATCTTGGGACGACGTCCGCGCGACTTGGCGACAGGAGCGGCTTCGGGTTGCACATCCGACTCTTCTTTCTTTTCTTCAAGAGCAGCTTCCGCTACAATCGGTGCATCGCCGGCATAGGGAATTTCTACCTGCTCGGTAACATCGGGATGAGAAAAACGCACCGTGCGGGTCTGCTGTTCACCGCTTGCCGACTCCTCCGTATTGGAGGTAGCATCGGTACTGCTTCCGGACTCTTGGAGCAAAGGTTCCTCGACGGTTTTTGCCTTGGGCTTACGTCCGCGAGTCGGTTTTTCCGATTTATTTTCAGAGGCAACCGCTTCGGCAACCTTGGCCGTCTTTTTTTCTGAGCGCTTGGCTGCCTGACTCTCTTTGGCCGCACTTCGTTTTCCAGCCATATCAATGGCCTGCTGGTCGAGAATGGCGTAAACCAGTTCGTCTTTACTGGGGAAATCGGTACTGCCCAAATTCATCTGACGGGCTATTTCTTGCAATTCATCAAATTCTTTGTCTTTCAGTTCCAGAATGTTGTACATAAAATTCAAGGGTGTTTTCTTTGCAGCAATTCAAACATAACAAACCCTCTTCTTTCAAAAGGGCTAAAAACAGCTGCATCAATAAATTATGATTTTATAAGATGACGGAACAGGTAGTGAATATTTGAAAAACTTTTGTCGGTTCCTATTCCGTTGCAAATATACCGGATTTTTTTGATAAAACAGTCTAAACAACCGAGAAGTTTTTATGTTAATTATTTTTCACATTTAATTTCCCATATCTGACGGGTAGAGGGGGTGACTTTATAGCTGTCGGAACTCCGCTCTCCCACAATCCACACAATTTCTTCACCAGCGCAAAGCAGCCACGTCGACTGTTTGCGGGCCAATGTGTATTTGTGGTTATTGAAATAGTCGCTCAACTTTTGGTGCCCTTTCATTCCGAAAGGCTTGAATTTATCGCCCTCACGCCAGGTGCGCAGTACAAGCGGGAAAGGTAACAGACCGGCGTCGAAGCAAGCCGTGTCGGGGCGGCGAGGAATTTCGTATCCGACAGCGTCGCGCAGTGTAAGAGTGAGCCCAACCGGCTCATCGACCGTGAACGTACCATACTCAATAATACGGATTTTCTGCGTGGAACGACGCTGATATAGCACAAAATCGGTTCTGTCTTTGAGCAGTCGATATACGGGGGCATCGAAAAAACGACCAGATGGGGCATCTACCGCAGCCCATATATCATCGAGCTGTGACGAAAGGAAACCATAATCTTTAATAATTTCAAACAATATGGTGCGGGCTCCGGGCAATGAACGCAGACTTTCGATATGAATATGTACTCCGTCGTCGCCATTGCTCACCACCTGCTTCTTGTAGGTGTCGACAGCCGTGCGATAGAGAGCCTCGACCTCGCACAGATAGTCGGCCGTGCGAGAGAGCGACTCATATACCGAAGGATTTATCGTCTGCATGAGGGGCAACAACTGCAACCGTATCTTATTGCGAGTGTAGAGCGTCTCGCGGTTGGTACTGTCGACCACGTAGGTAAGATGAGCCTCGAACAGATAGGCCTCGATTTCGGCACGACTCAGCGAGAGAAGCGGACGGATAATGGTGCCGTTGACAGGCTGTATGCCGGTAAGCCCGGCAATACCCGTACCACGAATAAGGTTAAGCAGCATCGTCTCAATGGAATCGTCGCGGTGATGAGCCACAGCCACATAAGCAGCCCCCGACTCCCGGCGTTGCTGCTCGAACCACTCATAACGCAACTCCCGGCAGGCCATCTCAACCGATACTTTGTTGGCCGCAGCGTATGCCATCGTATCGAAGGTTATCTCTCGGAATGGAACGCCCACCTCAGCCGCCACGTTCTCGGCAAAACGACGGTCGCGCAGCGACTCTTCTCCGCGCAATTGGAAATTGCAATGACAAGCCTCACACCGGTATCCCAATGTTGTAAGAATGGAAAGCAATGCCACCGAATCGGCACCTCCGCTAAGCCCCACCAGCACAAGCTGGCCCGAGGAGAGCGGAATATGACGCACAATGTATTGTTGTACGCGGGCAAGAAGCGACTGACGTTGATCCATGAGGTCGGGATATTTTACACAAACATAGAAATTTTTTTTCGTTTTTCGTCGTGTTTGGGGCATTATCCACATCAATATTATTAAATTTGCAGCTGAAACAGAAATATCATCAAGAGACATGATAGAAAAAATAAACCGATTGAGAGAAGAAATCGAAGCCCTCACGGCCGCCAAAGCCGAAGAGGTGGAAAGTCTTCGCATCAAATACCTGAGCAAAAAGGGTGAAATATCACAACTCTTCAATGATTTCAGAAACGTAGCCGCCGAGAGCAAACGTGAGGTAGGCCAACGACTGAATGAACTGAAAGAACTCGCTACGGAGAAAATCAACGCCCTGCGCGAGCAGGTAAACGAGCACGTTGAAGCCGACAACTCCATCGACCTCACCCGCACAGCTTACCCCATAGCCTTAGGCACTCGCCACCCCATCTCACTGGTACGCAATGAAATATGCGATATTTTCGGCCGACTGGGATTTTCCATAGCCGAAGGCCCCGAAGTGGAAGACGACTGGCATGTGTTCTCGGCCCTGAACTTTGCCGAAGACCACCCTGCCCGCGACATGCAGGACACGTTCTTCATTCAACGTTCACCCGATGTACTGCTGCGCACCCACACCTCATCAGTGCAGACCCGCGTGATGGAACACGCCCAACCACCTATCCGCATCATCTGCCCGGGACGCGTATATCGCAACGAAGCCATCTCGGCTCGCGCACACTGCTTTTTCCATCAGGTCGAAGCTCTCTACATCGACAAGAACGTTACATTTGCCGACCTGAAACAAGCGCTGCTCTTCTTTGCCAAAGAGATGTTCGGTCCTGAGACCAAAATACGGTTGCGCCCCTCCTACTTCCCGTTTACCGAACCGAGCGCCGAAATGGATATCTCGTGCGACTTGTGCGGTGGTAAAGGATGCTCATTCTGCAAGCACACCGGCTGGGTAGAGATACTCGGTTGCGGCATGGTCGACCCCAATGTACTCGACGCCTGCGGCATAGACAGCAAAGTATACACCGGCTATGCTCTCGGCATGGGCATAGAGCGTATCACCAACCTCAAATACCGGGTGAAAGACCTGCGGCTCTTCTCCGAGAACGACCAGCGGTTCCTCGAAGAGTTCAAGTCGGCCCACTGATTGTAAATTTATCTCCCAATACAAAACCAGCATACCCCTCTCCCCGTCCAGGCGAGGGGTATGTCATATCATAAAGCAAGGTATGAAAACAACCGAACGTTACCGCGCCGTTATCGAATGGTTCTCGCAACACATGCCTGTGGCCGAAACCGAACTGCACTACCACGATCCCTATCAACTGATTGTCGCCGTCATTCTGTCGGCCCAATGCACCGACAAGCGGGTCAACATGGTCACCCCCGCCCTATTTGAGGCCTACCCTTCGGTAGAGGCGCTTGCGCAAGCCTCTCCCGAGGAGGTGTTTCCCTATATCAAAAGCGTTTCCTACCCCAACAACAAGGCCAAACATCTGGTGGGCATGGCCCGCAAAGTAGTGAGCGACTTCGGCGGCACGATACCCCAGGAGGTCGACGAACTGCAAAAACTTCCGGGGGTAGGCCGCAAGACAGCCAACGTGGTAGCTTCGGTAGCCTTCAACAAGGAGGCGATGGCTGTCGATACGCACGTCTTCCGGGTATCGAACCGTATCGGGCTCACCCGTCACTCAAAAACACCACTCGAAACCGAGCGCACACTGGTAAAGCACATTCCGGGCCATCTCCTGCCGATTGCTCACCACTGGCTCATTCTGCACGGACGCTATGTGTGCACGGCCCGAAATCCTCACTGTAAGGAGTGCGGACTGTCGGGCGTATGTGCCTACCATGAGAAAAAAGCGAAAGAGAGCGCTCAGCGCGTTGCTATTTCTCCTACTTTGGCCGAGACAAAATCGATAAGCGACTGAGGGGCTATCTTTATCTGCAATCCCCGCATGCCGGCACTCACATAAATAAAATCATAGTCGAGAGCCGTTGCATGGAAATAGGTGGGGAAATGTTTCTTCATACCTATCGGCGAACAGCCTCCACGTATATATCCTGTGGTAGGCAACAGTTCTTTCATGGCTATCATCTCGGCACTCTTGTTACCCGATATTTTGGCGGCAGCCTTGAGGTCGACCTCCATATCGCCGGGAATAACACATACAAAAATGCCGTTGCGGTCGCCCCGCAACACCAGCGTCTTGAACACTCTTCCTATCTCTTCGCCCAACTGCTCGGCCACATGCGTAGCGGCCAGATTCTCAGGGTCCACTTCATAAGGAATCAACTCATAGGAGAGGCCCGCTTTATCGAGCAGACGGGCAGCATTGGTCTTGTTTATTTTCATACGGCAAAATTTATCCGAAGTACAAAGATACGACAGTTTCGACACGAAAGGCACTCGGCCGGCCAGAATAATTCCGGTCGGCCGAGTCACATAGAAGATACTTGACTTTATTTCAAATCATTTTCTCAATATCCCACACAAAGGCCCGCAGACCGAGAGCCGGCTTGGCCTCGTCGAGCGTGTGCAACGCTTTCATGACAATACCCAGACGAGTCTCTTCGACAATCGAAAGAATGGCGGAATTCATACTTGGCCACGCATGGCTGCCATAATGCGGCTCTCCCGACTTGCTACCCCGCCCCTGTACATCTTGCCAATAGGTAAAACCCCGGCAGTTGTTGTGGGTAAGCACACTATATATATCGTCGTAATGGGCCTGGTCAAAAACTATAAACAATGCTTTCATCGGAAAGAATTTTTTTAGGGATTATTCTTTTTTTGCAGTTTCTTGCGGGTGCGCACCACACCGTTCTTGGCGAAGATGGCATAGACTACCGGCACAATGAGCAAGGTAATCAGAGTCGAGACCGAAAGTCCCCACGCTACCGTCATACCCATGGGCCGCCACATTTCCGAACCCTCACCGGTGCCTATGGCCATAGGTATCATACCGATTACCGTAGTAAGGGTCGTCATAAGTACGGGTCTCAAACGAGAACGTCCTGCATGGATTACCGAGTAGGTAATGGAGTAACCCCGTTCACGATTAAGATTGGTATAGTCGATAAGCACGATACCGTTCTTGACCACGATACCGGCCAGCATCACCAGACCGATGAGCGCCATGACACTCAACGGGGTACCCGTAACGGCAAGTCCCAAAAAGACACCCGTTGCGGCAAACGGCAACGACAGCATGATGATAAAGGGATAGGTGAGCGACTCAAACTGTGCGGCCAGTACAATGAATACAAGCATGATAATCATAACGGCCAAGATGAGCAGGTCGCTGAATATGTCCTGCTGGTCTTCGAGCGAACCGGCCAGCGAGACAGTTACATCGGAGGGTATATCAATCTGTGCGATTGCCTCTCTTACCTCGGATGCCAACGTACCCAACGCAGCATCGGGTGCCACATAACCGGTAACCGTTACGACACGTTCGCGATTCTTACGTTCGATGGTAGGCGGAGTAAGACGCTCGACCACGGTACCCAGCTCCCTGATACGCACTCCGTTGCCGGCAGTGTTGTAGACAACGATGTTTTCAATGTCTTCTATCGACTGACGGAACTCGGGAGCATAACGCACCGTAATGTCATACTCCTCTCCGTCTTCACGGTAATAAGAGGCTGTCGTTCCGTTGATGCGGCTGCGCAGATAAGAGGAGGCCATGGCAACGTTCATGCCGTGGAGTGCAAGTTTTTCACGGTCGAAGTCGACATGATACTCGGGTATGTAGTCTTCGCGGCTGATGCTGGTACCCGAGCAACTCTTCATCTTGTCCATCACCTGCTGTACCTCGCGGGCTATACGGTCGGTGGTCATAAAGTCATATCCGTATATCTCGACATCGACCGAGGCTTGCGAGGCCATACCTCCGGTTCCACCACCGGCAAGTACCTCAAAGGTCTTCACTTCCACATATTTACGCAGGTCTTGACGCATCGATTCACAGATTTCGAGCAGGCCTCGTTTACGTTCTCCAACGCTTAACAAGTCTATGTTCATGGAGATGATGTGGGTACCGTTCTCCTGTATCGAACCATAGGTATTGTCGGTATCGGCCTGTCCCACGGTGAAGCTTATTGTTTTGATTTCGGGATACTTCTCCTGAAACTCCCGGGTGATGCGCAATGCCACGTCGCGCGATATTTCGGTGCGGGTACCTATGGGCATCTCCACATTCACGGCCACACGGGCATTATCCTGCGTAGGGAAAAACTCAGTGGGCACAACTCTGGTCAGCATCATACTCCCGATAAAGACCAATATAGCGGCTACCACAACCACCGTGCGATGGCCCACCGCCCAAGTGAGCAGGCGGGCATACCCGCGATCGAGCGCATCAAGAGCTTTCTCAATAGGGGTAAATATCAATGCATATATACGGCCTTTCTTGGGGTTCTGCCGCAACCACTGTGAACAGAGCATGGGGGTAAGCGACAGGGCTGCCACGGTAGAGATAATCATGATGATGCTGACAATCCAGCCCAACTGACGGAACAGGATTCCGGCCATACCGGTAATGAGGGTCAAGGGGAGGAACACAGCCAGCATGGTGAGGGTCGAAGCGATAACCGAGATGGCCACCTCGTTGGTACCATGTATGGCCGCCTGCTTGGGAGCACTGCCTCGCTCAATGTGATTGGTAACGTTTTCGAGCACCACGATGGCATCGTCGACCACCATACCGATGGCGATACTCAACGAGCTGAGCGATATGATGTTCAACGTATTGCCCGACACCAGCAGATAACAGAACGAGGCAATGAGCGAGATGGGTATGGTAATGATGATAATGAACGTGGCGCGCCAGCGTCCCAGGAAGAAGAGCACCACGAGCATCACAATGACGAAGGTTACCAGAACGGTCTCTACCAGACTGCTTATGGTGTTCTCGATGTTGGTCGACGTATTGATGATGATACCGAGTTTCACATCGGAAGGAAGAGACGACTGTATAACAGACAATTTCCGGAGCACTTCGTTGGCAATGTTTACCGAGTTGGCTCCCGACTGTTTCTGAATGACAATCATTCCGCCTTTCTTTCCGTTGTTGTAGGCCTCCTGCTCACGTTCTTTTACCGAATCGACCACACGAGCCACATCGCGCAAATATATCGAGCTGCCGTTATAGGTACCGACAACAATGTCGTTGAGCTGCTTGGGGTCGGAAAATTCACCCTGAACACGCAACGAATAAGTATTCGAACCGATATCAAAACTTCCGCCTGGGGTATTCAGGTTTTCATTGGCGATAATCGCCGAAATGGTCTCGACCGAGAGGTTGTAGGCTTCGAGCTTGGCCGGGTCACAATAGACCTGGATTTCGCGCTCGGGTGCTCCCGAGATGGAGACAGCACCTACCCCCGAGATACGTTTCAGGGGGTTGGCCACCTTGTCGTCGAGTATCTTGTAGAGACCGGGCATACTCTCTTCGGCGGTTACGGAGAGTATCACGATAGGTATATCTTCGGTACCGAACTTGAAGAGCACAGGCGTTCCCGCATTGTCGGGGAGTGTGGAACGTATCATATCGATCTTGTCGCGCACATCATTGGTGGCCACATCGATATCAGTTCCATACTCAAATTCGAGCGTTACAATCGAGAGATTCTCTTTCGACTGAGAAGATATGTCTTTAAGGTCGCTCACGGTATTGAGCGTATTCTCCATAATCTTGGTCACATTAGTCTCAATATCGGAGGCACTGGCACCTGGATATGAGGTAAGGACCATAATCGTGTTGGTCTCGATGTTAGGCAACAAGTCTATGGAGAGACGCGTCAACGAGAAAAGCCCGACCACAACGACAGCCACAAAACAGAGGGCTGTCGTAATCGGCTTTTTGACGGCAGTGGAGTAGAGACTCATATCGTAATTCTTTTTACAGTATAATACAGGAGTTCACTTATTCGACCACGGTTACTTCGGCGCCGTCATACAAGCGAGACTGACCGGCCACGACTACCCGGGCACCGTCGGGCACACCCGACAAGACCTCATATCGGGTATCGGTGCGACGGCCCAATTCAACCTTGACAAAATCGACTTTACCATCGTTGTAGACATAGACATAACGGTCGCCCGAGCCAGTCTGCTTCACCACGGCCAGGTCGGGCAGTACCACCCGACGCTCAGTTCCAAAATCAATGGTTACCCGGGCAAACATACCGGGACGCACCCGCATATCCTTGTTGTCGAGGGTTATCTCCACGGGGAAGGTGCGAGTGGCGGCATCGATGGTGGGATAGATGAGACTCACCTTTCCGGTAAAGGTCTCGTCTTTATACACATCGAGATGAATTTTCACGGGCATACCCTCTTTCACTTGGGTATAAAAGCCTTCGGAAACGTGTATCATGAGCTTTACCGGCACAATCTTCTGCACGGTGAGAAGGGGCTTCCCGGCTGAATACATATCACCATTGTCGTAATTGCGCGCTGTCACGATGCCGTCGATGGGACTGATGAGTTGGGTATTCTCTTTCAAATTCTCATATGACGTGCGGGCCACATCGAGCTGTACCTGCTGAGCGTCGAGAAGCTGCTTGGAGGTACCGCCCACTTCGTAGAGTGCCAACTGACGGTCGTATTCGAGCTGGATATTGTCGAGTTGGGTTTTGGACTGTATGAGGCTGGAACGGTCCATCTCGGCCAGGAGCTGGCCTGCATGTACACGATCGCCTACCTCAACAAGAATCTTGTCGATACGCAACACCACCGAGGGAGAGATATTATTGACTACGTCGGCATCGACCGTCGCCGTAAACTCCTGGGTCTGTGCGACCGGTTGCACATTGACGGTTTCGAGACGCACCTGGGGCTTCTCCTCGACCACGGCCGTCTGTTTCTTCTGTTCGGAACAAGAGGCCATGACCGCAAGCAGTGCCATCGCCCAAATTGTGTTTTTATAACGTTTCATATATGGTTTGATATTTTTCGTGAAAAGATTTCCTATTTTGCCTCATCAAGTTTATACCGGTCAAAGTCGACATTGCCCGAAATCTGTTCGAGATCACACTGAGCCGTAAGATAGTCGTGTATGGACTGGTAATAAGAAAGACGCGACGAAGCTAATGCCAGATTGGCATCGTCGAGCTCGATAATCGTAGCCGACCCTACCTCAAATTTTTTCTGCATGATCTGGTAAGCTTTCTCGGCTTGACGCACACCCTCCTTGCTCGATGCCACCTGCTTTATCGAGGCGCGTATGTTGTCCATGGCCGCGGTAAGTTGCATGCGCAGGTTGCGTTCAAGGTCGGTACGCTGATACTGCATTTCGTTATAAGCCACCCTCGCCTGTTTACCTTTGTAATAACGGGTACCCCCGGTGAGAATGGGGATAGACAGAGATATTCCCACATAGGAATAGGGCGTCCAGCGGAAATCATCAAACATACCGCCGTTGCTCATCGACGACCAGGTATAGGAGCCGACAAAGGCCAATGTTGGAGCCCATGACATTTGTTGTGTCTTCCAGGCTTGTTTCAAATAAGCGGCCTGCAAATCGATCTGTCGCAAACTGGTATTCTGAGCAAGCGATGTATCGGGTTGCAACACATCGGTATACATCGACTCTTCGTAATCGGACAATTGGGTGGTCAACCCTATACGCAATTCGGCATCAAGCCCCAGCAACACCTTCAAATTGAGACGGGCCAGCCGCAAGGCATTCTCGGCCTGCAACAGCGAGGGTTCGAGGTTACGGACGGCTACCTCGGCACGCAGCACATCATATTCCGAAGCCGTTCCCTGCTCATACATATGCCGGTAAGTCTCAGCATTGATACGGGCATTTTCGTAGCTGGTGAGCAACACATCGTAGGAGTCGTCGGCCATGAGTATGGCATAGTAGGCCTTCTTCACCTGACTCACCATGGAGAGACGCGACGAACGGGCACTCTCGACCGACTGTTCAAGTTGCACGGCCGACAGTTTCACACTTTTCCAAAGAGCTGGGGCAATGAGCGGCAACGACAACGTGAAACCGGTCGACCAAGAGTTGTCGAGGCCTACTTCCAGACCCTCGTCCATACCGGGAATGTCCATATACATCACCTGCTTTTTCAACGTCCGGGAATAAGAGCCCGAATAGTCGATTGTAGGGAACAACCCTCCGATGGCCTCCCGGCGGGCATAGTCGGTGCGTTTTATCTCCATATCGGAGACGATAACCGTCGGGTTCTCACTGAGAGCTATGGCCACAGCCTCGTCAAGCGAAAGCGTTATCGAGTCGGTCGTAGCCGCTGTTACGCTTCGTCCGAGAGAGACAAACACTATTATCAGAAACAGCGCCCAACAATTTTTTTTCTTCATTTTGGTTTTTAGGTTTGGTTATTTAATACCGCATCAGAAAATGACAACGGATAATATCTCAAACGATTTGTTCCGGAAACAAATCCGCTAGTAATCGACAATTTAAAAAGTCGGTAT
>CAJLYN010000012.1 GCA_905210875.1 uncultured Bacteroides sp.
GGAAAATAGTGGAGACCGTCGTTCACGAGTTTTGCCATTCGTTTACCAAAATCAAGGGCGATACCGAAAAGGCGTTGGAGAGGTCGGGCCGGATTTTGCAGGGATATACCCGTTTTTCGATGAAACGGCAGGCATACGACACCTGGAAAAATATCATGGAAGAGTCGTTGGTGCGCGCCGCCACGATATGTTACCTCATAGACCATGATTATAGTGAGAAAGCTGTACGCGGAGCCATTTCGGAACAGGTAGATCTCAATTTCTTTTGGATGCCCGAGTTGGTGCAGACGTTGCGGTATTACGAATCGCATCGCAGGAAATATCCTACTTTCACCTCGTTCTGGCCCGAAATCGTGCGATTTTTCGATGACTATGTGGCCGATAGGGAGAAACAGATGAGCAAGGCCATGAAGTAACCGAGTGCATTTATTGAATCAAGCGGGGGTGCAGCTCAACGGCTGCACCCCCGTGCCTTTTTTTGCACACCTCCGTTACGAAGGATATTTGGTGGAGGTTATACCACGTGCCATACGATTTTCACGGTTATCCACACGAGGGCAACCAGCCATGCCACCAGGGCTCCTATTTTCACGATGCGGAGGGTTGCCGGCTCTTGCGGCCACCGACGGTTGATAAACAGGAAAATGACGGCGAGCAGAGGTACGAGCCACAGCACGTTGAGCATCAGCGTAGATACCCAGTCGCTGAGATTCCCCGGCGGGAAAGTACGTTCGAGGTGGTGCATGGCGGGCCCGAAGTGGAACAGCCCGTCTAATGCGCTCCATGCAAACGGCAGGCTCATGAGCAGAGTGAGTAGCGCTAGAACAATTACCGGGAGGAAAATGAGTATTCCGCACCCGATGGCTGAGGCTTGCAGGCAGCCGTTACCATTCTGTTCAGGCAGATTGCCGCTTTCAATCGATTGGGAAACGTATTGGCGTATGTTTTCTGCGGTGGGGCGTATACCCTGCATTTCGAGCCGTTGTGCGGTGGTGCGGGCTTGCGGTATGACAATCCACAAGACCAGGTAGATGATGAGCACGATTCCTCCACTGAACAGAAAGAAGAGCACAAACAGTATGCGGGCCCAAACCGATTGTATGTCGAGGTAGGCGGCCAGGCCCGATGCCACGCCGCCGATGACTTTGTCGTCGGGGTTGCGGAACAGTCTCTTGCGAATGAAATCTTTCTCGGAGTATTCCTGGCTGCCGGACCCATTGGCGGGCTCATCGGGTTGTGCGGAGGCTTCGGTCGCTTTGTTTTCGTTTTCGGTCGTGTTTCCTTCGATGGTCCCGAAGTCGTCGACTTTGCCCAGTATGGCCATGGCCTCTTCGACTTCGCGCATCGAAACGACCTGCATGCCGTATCGTTTGTGTTCGTTGAAGATTTCCCACAACCGCATTTCAATGTCGTTCATCACTTCGTCGGTCGATGGGTTGTCGCCGAAGTGGCGGCGCAATTCGTCGAGGTAGTTTCGCAATACCTCGGCTGCATCGTCGTCGATGTAGCAAGCGTTGCCACCCAGGTTGAAGATAGAGGTCTTTTTCATAACTATTGTATCTCTTTGATTGTACTTATTAAGATAACTCTTTTAGATGGCATACTGTTTGGTTCAGACTGTTCCATGTTCCTTCCAGTTCTGAGAGAAAGGCCTCGCCATCGGGGGTAATGACATAGTATTTGCGAGGTGGTCCTTGGGGCGACTCTTCCCATTCATAGGTGAGCAGGCCATCGTTTTTCAGTCGCGTGAGGAGGGGATAGAGCGTTCCCTCGACGACGATGAGGTGGGCCTTTTTCAGTTCACCGATGATGTCTGATGCGTAGGCCCGTTTGCATTTGAGCAGTAGCAGGATACAATATTCGAGTACCCCCTTGCGCATTTGTGATTTGAGGTTTTCGCTGTTCATCTCGTTTCATTCTCTTCCTTGGCAAATATATATTGTTATATGGTACTATGCAATACATGGTACTATAAATTTATAATTATTAACACATGAAGGATTTCGGGGGAAAGGGAGAGTGTGGCAGCTCCGTTTTGCAGGATTGTTGAAAATGGTATTGATGGAGAGCTCTTTCTTTCCGTGGGGGGACATCTGTGGCGACGATGGGTGCGGCAGAAGGAGGTCGATGTCGTGATAGAGCGTATCTTCGGGCTGTCTCTGTACAGGTGAATGGGAACATTCAGTGAGAGAGGGGGAATGGCAAAACGGGGTGGTATCCACAAAGCGATACCACCCCGTCGTATGGGTATAGATACTTGTTTAGTCTTCTTTGTCGGGCGCGTTAAGGTCGAGAACCTCTTTGTCGCCACTCTTGTCGAAATATTGTTTGCGCAGGGGGTTCATGTGTTCCGACTGATGTTCGGCCCGGTTGTTGGTAACATCGATGGCCAGATAGAGAGCCTGACGGAACGACTCTTCCGAGGCTTTGTTCTGGCCGGTGATATCGTAGGCGGTACCGTGGGCGGGCGAGGTGCGCACGATGGGCAGTCCGGCAGTGAAGTTTACGCCATCTTCCATGGCCAGCGTTTTGAACGGTGCGAGCCCCTGGTCGTGATACATGGCCAATACTCCGTCGAAATGGGCGAAGTGTCCCGAGCCGAAGAAGCCGTCGGCAGCATAGGGGCCGAAGCATAGTATACCCTGTTGCTCGGCCTCTTTGAGGGTGGGAATGATGATTTCCTGCTCCTCTGTGCCCAGCAGTCCGTCTTCGCCGGCGTGGGGATTGAGCGAGAGTACGGCAATGCGGGGTTTCTCGATGCGGAAATCTTCGTGCAGGCTTCGGTTGAAGATGGATAACTTTTCCAAAATATTTTCCCGTGTTATCATCTCGGGTACCTTGGCCAGCGGCAGGTGGGTGGTAACGAGGGCTACACGTATGCGATCGTTCAACAGTATCATGAGCGACTTGCGACCCTTGCCGGTCTTCTTTTCAAAATATTCGGTGTGTCCCGGGAAGTCGAACTTCTCCGACTGTATGGTGTGCTTGTTGATGGGCGCGGTAACCACGGCATCGATGAGTCCGGCCTGCCAGTCGGCGGTTGCGGCTTCAAGTGCAAGAAAGGCTGCTTCGCCGGCCTGCGTCGTAGCCTTGGCCAATTCTACTTTCAACTCGTCGTCGAAACAGTTTATCATGTTCACTTTTCCGGGAGCACATTGTTCGGCCGAAGTGATGATGTTGAAGTTGAACGGGGGCAGGTCGAGAGCTTTGCGGTGGTAGGCGGCCACCTTGGACGAGCCGTATACGATAGGAGTGCAAAGTTCCACGATGCGGGGGTCGGAGAGGGTTTTCAAGATGACTTCGTAGCCCACGCCGTTGATGTCGCCGTGCGTGATGCCTATTTTCAGTTTATGTTCCATGTCGTTACGTTTTGAATGCCGGGGTCGAAACACCCCGTTATGCGCTAAGGTAATAATTCTTTGTCAATAATACAAATTTCTGTGCCGGTCAGATGCTGCGGCATATTGCCCTCTCTTGAGAGGTTTAGTGCATCTGTTCCTTGCGGGCGGTCGACAGCATGCCGCATGCCGCTTTTATGTCTTCGCCGCGCGATGCACGTATCGTGCAGATGATGCCTTTGCGGGAGAGTGCGTCGCGGAAGGCCTCCATTTTCTCTGTCGACGGGCTGTGCAGGTCGACCTGCGGTATGGCGTGGAAGCGTATGAGGTTGATGCGGCAGTCAAGTCCGTGCAGCAGGTGGGCCAGTTCGTTAATATGAGCGGGGCTGTCGTTGATACCCTCGAAGACGATGTATTCGAACGATAGCCGCCGCTGGTGGCTGAAATCGTACTGGCGCAGCAGCTCAATGGTGGCAGCGATGGGAAATGCCTTCTGGGCAGGCATCAGCTCCTGTCGTTCGTCGGCAAAAGGGTCGTGCAGGCTCACGGCCAAGTGGCACTGGCTCTCGTCGAGAAAGCGGCGCAGGTTGGGAATTACGCCTATGGTCGAGAGGGTGATGCGTCGCGGGCTCCAGGCAAAACCGTTTTCCGAGGTGAGTATTTCCAGGGCTTTGAGCACCTCGTCGGTGTTGTCGAGGGGTTCGCCCATACCCATGAACACGATGTTGGTCAACTTCTCAAATTCGGGTACCGATACAATTTGGTTGATAATCTCGGTGGCCGTGAGATTCTTCTTGAATCCCTGCTTCCCGGTCATGCAGAAGCGGCAGTTCATCTTACAGCCCACTTGCGATGATACGCACAGTGTGGCTCTGTCGCGGTCGGGTATATAGACGGTCTCGATGAAACTTTCTCCGGCCGCGAAGAGATATTTTATCGTTCCGTCGTCCGACCGGTTGGCCTCTACCGGGGCGGTGGAGCCGATTTCAAAGTCGGCCGACAGTTTCTCCCGGTTTGCTTTTGACAAGTTGGTCATTTGGTCGATGCTCTTCACCCGTTGACGGTAGAGCCAGGTGGCAATTTGTGTGGCGGCGAAACGGGGCATGCCGTAGGCGGCGGCGATAGCTTTCAACTCTTCAATGGTTTTTCCGGCCAGGTATGATTTCTGAGTCATGTTGGTGAATGCTAATGAGTGGGACAAAGGTAGGGATTTGCTCCGACATAAGAAAGTACCGAAACGATTCGGTTGCCCTTTATGGCAAGAGAGCGCAAGGCCTCTGGGTCTTGCGCTCTCTTGTTGATGGGTAGAAACCGTATTAATAGAATTTGATGCGGTTGTCTTCTATGTCGGAGTTCTCTTCGAGTACGTTGATAAATTGGTTGAGAAGCAGATATACTTTCTGGTTGTATTTCTCGGCTTCGGCAGCGGCATCGATAGGCTCGGTGTTGTTTTCTTGCGAGGTTACGGCAAACATGTAAACGCCGCGGTTTCCGGCTACGGGGCCTGCCAATTGACCTTTGGCGGCCGAGGTGGCAGCACCAATAAGGGCATTTTCACTACCGAGACCGGCAATCGACGAAGTATTGAACGTGATGAATTTGGCCTCTTCTACCTTGGAGTTCATGGCTTTGGCCGCAGCTTCGATGTTGCTCGGGTTCTTGGCTTTCAGGTCGGCCATGATTTTTTCGGCTTTTTTCTCTCTCAGCAGTTCCTGACGCAGATAGGGTTCAACGGCCGTTTGGGGCATATAACCTTCTTCGGCGATGTCAGACACCATAGCAACGAGGAATTTATTTTCGATGTTGAAAATCTCTGAGAGCGTTTCTTTCTTTGCATTGAAAGCCCATCTTACGACCGAGCGACCGTCATTGAGAGTGCCGAATGCGATATCGTCGGGAGTGAGTGTGGCGGTGTTGACTTGCAGGCCGTTGCCGGTGGCGTTGGCTTCAAAGTCGGCCAACTTGGTGTTGTTGGCAATATATTGGCTCACTTTGTTGTAGAGTTCGCTGTAAGTGTCGGAGCTGGGGCGTACGTTCATAACCAATTGGGCTACGTTGGCTTTGGCTACCGGGGCTTTGCGCTCGGTTACCTGTACCAGGTGTATGCCATAGGGCGACTCGATGCGGGCTACGCTCTTGCTGTTACTGTTGAAGCAGAAGTCGTTGAATTCTTTTCCGAATTGTATGGCATCTATTTCACTTATCCATCCTATTTCACCGCCGTTGGCACCTGAGTTTCTCTCGGCCGAGAAGCGGGTGGCCATTTCGGCAAAGTTTCCACCATTCTTCAATACGGTGTAGATGCTGTCTATGCGGGCGCTCATGGCTGCGTCGCTGTTGAGAGGGAACATGATGTGGCGCACTTTTACCGAGTCGGGGGCGTTGTGTTTGCCCATGAGGCGGTACATCTTGTAGGACTCATCTTCAAAGAAGGGACCGTAAACGTCGCCCACCGGCGATTTCTGTACGAAGTTCTTCATCTCGTCGTCCATCGAGGATACGGCAACGTAGGCTTCGGTGTAGGGTACGTCGGTGTTGAAGGTGAGGAATCCGCTCATATCTTTGGTTGAGGAGAATGTCTCACGCAGGGCGTTGATTTTCTCTTCGGTCGTTTTGTAATCGGCTTCGCTGGGCACGATGTCTACGGCAATATATTTGATGGTGCGGTGGGCATCTTGTTTGTAGCGCTCTTTATCTTTGTTATAGGCGGCTGCCAGTTCTTCGTTGGTAATGGTGATGTCGTTGTCGGCTATGCTCGAATAGGGTTGCAGAGCATAGTTGAATGCTACCGACTCACGACCGTTCTCGTAAGAGGCTTGCAGGTCGTATTTGTTGGGAGCCATGGTTTTGAGTACCAGCCCGAGGTATTTCTCCGAGAGACGTTGTTTCTTCACGTCTTGTTCGAGATTGATCCATTGGGCGCGGGAGTTCATGATTTGCTCCACTGCGTTGTCGGAATATTGCGAAAGGTCATCGCTGAAAATGATTCGCAGAAAGTTGAGCAATTCGGCTTTGTTGGAGAACATTTGCTGTATTTGGGGAGCGATGTGGTCGCCTTGCAGCATATCGGTCAACTCTTCTTTCGATACGGTGATACCTACTTGGGCTGCTGCATCGCTGATGACCATTTCGCGTACAATCTGGTCGAAGACCTCTTTGTTGATGCGTGCCGAATAACCTTCGGGCAGCGACATTCCATATTGTTGACGGAACATGGCCTGCATCTCTTCGGTGCGACGGTTTACCAATTCCGAAAATTCCTGTGTTGTTACCTTCTTGCCGTTTACCACTACGACCTTGTCTTGCGACATTCTGAAAAAGGCTTGTCCCGAATTGAGGAAGTCGCCTATGATAAACGCGAGCAGGGCGATACCGATTACGATGACCAGAAGTCCTGCTTTGTTTCTGATTTTCTGTAAAGTAGCCATTTATGTGTGTTGTTTTTAAGTTACGGTTATAGGGTGTTTCCCATGATAAAGCGCACGAAGATACAAAAAAAAGTGTTTGTTTGTGAATTTTGTCGTCAATTTTATTGTTTTTCGTTCTCACATGCACCTGTTTCCATCTCGGTATCGGGTTGCTTTATGTGCATGAGCACCCGGCTGATGCGAGAATTGTTAAGCTCGGTAATCTCAAACGAGAATTTTCCGTTTTCGATGATTTCTCCTTGTTGGGGAACCATCTGGTGGTGGTACAGTATATATCCGGCGATAGTCAGATATTCGTCCGACTCAGGCAGGTCGAGTTGATATATTTCGTTGATTTTACTTATCTCCATCCGTCCGGAAAATTCATAGGTGTTATCGTCAATTTTTCGGGAGAAGTATCGGGGAGTATCGTGCTCGTCTTCAATGTCTCCGAAAATCTCTTCGACCAAATCTTCGAGGGTGATGATGCCGGCCGTGTCGCCATATTCGTTGACGACAACAGCGATGCTCTTTTTCTGTTGCATGAGCGTTTTCATCAGACTCTTGGCCGGGGTTGTTTCTGCTACCTGAAGAATGGGGCGTATAAGAGATTTGCGGTCGGCCGTGCGTTTGAAGAGATCGGACGAATGTATGTAGCCCACGATATGATCTATGTTGTCTCGATATACAGGTATCTTTGAAAATCCGGTTTCGGAGAATCGTTTTATCAGGGTTTCTTCGGAGATGTCGTTGATGTTGACGGCAATGATTTCGGGCCTAGGTACCATGCATTCCCGTGTGCTGCGGCTCGAAAATTCCAATGCGTTCTGAAGTATTTTTACTTCGGTGTCGACAGTCGGGTCAGCATTAGATTCATCGATACTTTGCTGTAAAAACTCGTCGAGTTCGTCGCGGCTTACGGCATTTTCGTCAGGGGTCTCTTCGACTTTCACTCCCGACAGGCGCAAGATGCTACCCGATATGGCAGTGGAGATGCTGGTTATCGGGTACAGGAGCAGGTACACGATAAAACAGGGCAGGGCCAGCAGGCGCAGCCAAAAGTTGGGATTGATGCGGAATAAGGTGTTGGAGAGAAATTCCGAGGTAAGCAATACGACAAGGGTGGCAATGAGGGTTTGTCCCGCAATGATGAAGAGCGGCTGTTCATATATTCCTGCCAGCCATGGGCGGGTGAGACCGGCTATGCTGATGCCGAAGATGACCAGAGCAATGTTGTTACCCACCAGCAGGGTGGTAATGAACTGTTTGGGCCGTCGGGCAAAGAGCGAAAGTATGCGGCCGGTAATCGATCGGCTTTGTGCATCGATGTCGATGCGCACTTTGTTGGATGAGACAAAAGCCGCTTCCATTCCAGAAAAAAAGAAGGATAGCAGAAGTGATATGACGATGAATGCAGGTATCATTTGTGTGGCGCGTATTTTTTTGCATTGTTCCGGGGTGATCGGGAGGTAGAAGACCGATTGCCCTTTTCGTCGTTTTTGTTCTGGTTGATGGGGAATATACCGGTTGTGTGGCGTATCGTATATTGCGTCATGGCTTCATTCGATACAAAACCTACTCCTTCGATGATTCTGTCGGCCCTTTCAATGTGTATGGCACTGTCGGAATAGATGCTTCTTTTCTGCTGGTTCCAGTATATCTCTTCGGTAAAGAATCGCTCATCTTGCATATTTTCGATGCGGACATCGCCTCTGAGTTTCCATAGTTGCAACTTGTTGTAGAATATGGCGGTATCGCTCAGTATGAAAGATTCGGTATTGAAACTGGAATCGAATTTTTCAACAAAGATGCCTTGCGGAAAGTACCAGTACGGTTCATCGGCTTTATCAAATACGCGCCATTCTTTGGCCTGTATGCGATAGCGCGTCACACCCGAGTCGGAAATCAGTGTATTGACATCAAAGGTCGATAGAGATGGTACTTCTTTGGGGTCGCTGAAACTTCCGATGATGGCTTTCTTTTCTTTCTTGCATGAGCTGAGCAGGGATATGGGGCCGATGCCTATGATAAAGATTGTAAGGACCAGCCTGAATATGCCGATGGAATGACCGTTGATTTTCATATCTTCTACGCGTCACATGCGATTGAGATTAGTGCAGGCGGCTCTTGTAGAACCACATTTCGTTGAAGGTCAGTCCAAGCGATATTCTTATTTCATTTTCTCCCACGAGGCGTGTGGGTGTTGTGCGACGGTTGGTGTAGCCCAGAGTAAAATTGATAATTGATTTGTTGCGTTTCATGGGAATACCTGCACCCAAGGTGATTTGCGTTTCCCATAAAGAATTGTCTCCGTTGTCCGATTTTATGCGCGGATAGGCGCGGCTCACACTTACGCCGGCACGGTAGCGTACGCTTTGGAAAAAGTTGTTGGAATAGATTTGTGGGAGAAATTCGGCTCCAACAGCAGCTTGGAACGAATTGTTGAAATAGGTTGTGGAGTTTTCAAATTTGGCTTTGCTCCATGGCTGATAAGTGAAGTCGGCACTTACCATGAGTCTCTCGTCGTAGGTATAGCTCAGGCCTGCGCCGTATTGAGCCGGCAGGGAATAGCCGTTTCTCAGCGAGAGGGTGTCGTTCTGAAAGTAGGTGGTAGTGCTCGACGAGGTGTTGTAGTTTCCTCCGCTGATGTATCCTTTTCCCAAGAGACTCTTGCCGGGAATGTATACGGCTCCCAAGGTAAGACGGTTTTTCTTGTTGATGGGTATGACGTATTGTGCGCCGATTTCAATACGATAGTCCGATACGTCGATAATGTTGTCGAATATGGTGGCATTGGTGGCGTCTATGGTAGATATGGAGGTAGAACTGTTGGAGATTTCGCCGAACAGGTAGTTGACGTTTACTCCGAGAGTAAACCCTTTGAAAAGATAGGCTCCCAAGCCGGCGAATGCTGCATTGATGCTTCCTTCGCCTGTCTGTCTTACGGTACCGTTGGGTATGTTTCCTGTGTAATCATATCCTACTGTCGAGAAAGGTATTACACCCAGACTGGCAGCCAACCATTTGGCCAAAGGAAATTGCATGGCAAAATAATCAAAACTCCAATTGGTACGACTCTCTTCCAGCGAGCCCTCTTTCATGCGGTCAATTTGCAGGCTTACTCCGAAATCGCACAGAAACGTGAGCGTGTCTATGGCTGCGTAGGAGGCAGGGTTCTTTATGTTTATCTGCTTTCCGCTCTGCAAGGCATAGCCTACTCCTCCCATGGCCCGGGAAGCTCCTATGGCATGGCTGTCGAGTGAGCCATATCCGTATCGGGAATAAGGGCTGTCGATGTTATTTTGCGCACATACGGGGATTGTTGCTATGGATAGCGCGACGACAAGAAATGCGAGTAAAACCGATTTATAAGTAGACATTATGATGCAATATTCTGTTTAAACCTTTCAATACAATACAATCGTCTACAAAGATGGAGGTTTTTAATTTGTCTGCCAATAAAAAAGCATCTCCCCCCGTTAAAAAAATCAAAAGCTCGGGATATTCTTGTCGTAACTTCCCGATATATCCTTCGATTTCATGGCAGGCACCGAAGATGGCTCCTGAACGCATGGCTGTTTCGGTGTCGTAACCCAATAGCGGCGTATCTCCGTTTTTTTCGACGATGGGCAATCTTTCGGTATATTTGTGCATGGCTCTCAATCGCATTTTTATGCCCGGGGCGATGTTGCCTCCCAGAAAGTGCGCTTCGGCCGTTATCAGGTCGTAGGTGATGCAGGTGCCAGCATCGACAACCAGAATGTCTCTACCGGGAGCTTCGCCATAGGCTCCGATGGCTGCCGCAATACGGTCGCTACCCAGGGTGTCCGGTGTGCGGTAGTCGATGACTATAGGAAGGGGTGTTTCGGGTGTAAAATAGTAGAAGCGAGAAATCTTTGATTGCAAGTATGCTGCCATGTCGGCATCGGCGTGTGCTACAGACGAATAGATGCAGCCCGATATGGGGTAGCGGGCGAGCAGCCTGTCGATGTACGACCGGCTGAGACGAGGTATCCGTTCTATCCGGTCGGGATTGTTCCCCTCGGAAAAGAGGGCGGCTTTAATGGTAGTGTTTCCTTGGTCGATAACAAGGTGCATGACAGCGATTTTGAGTGCAAAGATATAAAACCTCCTTTATATATCGGTGGTTGCCCGGCATTTATTTTTGTTTTGCTCTCTTTTCTGCTTTTTCTTTGGAGGTGATTCGTGATGAAAAACTTTTCTGTTTAAAAAACTTTATGTACGTTTGTAGCAACATTCCAGCAATGTGATGAAGAGAAAGTTTGTGAAAATATGGTCGTTGTTACGTCGTGTACCTTTGATTGTCTACATCTCCGGTGCATTGATATTCGAGATGGTATTTATTGACGAGAACAGTTTCATTCAGAGCTTTCGTTACAGCCGACAGATTTCGCAATTGCGCAGTAGTGTCAATCATTATCAGAAGATTGTTGATGAGAGTAGGGCTCGTCTTGACGAGTTGCGCACCAGTGATGAAAATCTCGAAAAGTTTGCCCGCGAAACTTATCAGATGAAGCGCGACAACGAAGATGTTTTTGTCATAGTCGATGATTGATTCCTTCATGAAAAAGAGTATAGCAGATACGTTGTTTCAATGTTCGGCGGTAGCTGTGCTTTTGGGAGCTGCTGCTTATACGTTTGTACCCGTTCTTCCCGCCTATTTTCTGGCCGTGGGAGCTTTGGGGATGTTCCTCACCCGCCTTACCCGTAGGTATAAGGGTACGAATGTGAGGTTGCGCCGTCTGTATCGCCAGGAGCTTTTTTCGGCTCTTATTTTTATGGCAGCTGCCGCAATGATGTTTTGGCGAGGTGGTGTCGACTGGGTGGTGTTCTTTATTGTGGCTACCGTATTACAAGTTTACACGGCGATACTCATACCTCGCGAAGAGGCAAAAGAAAAGGCTGAGTGAACATGTTTCCCTTGATTTAAGGCTCAAACGGGATTGTGTAAACAATCTGTAAGGTTTTGTCATTATAAATAAAAGCAGGTGGAGAGGTTTCCTCTGTACCTGCTTTTCTTAATTATGAATAAATAGCAAAGTTATGGAAACAAGTTCTGAGCAAAAACCTTTTGTGCCGGCTTCTTCAGTCGAGTATGCCCGGCATAGTATTGTGAGTCGGGAAATTCTTCGGCGGGACGGTGGTAGTGTTACCCTTTTTGCTTTTGATGCCGGTCAGCAGTTGAGCGAACATACGACATCGTTCGATGCTTTGTTGTCGGTTGTTGAGGGTTCTGCCACGGTTTTTATCAATCGCCAGGAATATGCTGTCAGCGAAGGTGAGTCGATACGATTACCGGCCGGGCTGCCACATGCTGTGCGTGCCGATAAATCTTTCAAAATGATGTTGACGATGGTGCGTTGATAAAATGGTTGTAAACAAAAGAGGAACCGATATACGGTTCCTCTTTTTATGAGAATAAAGTTGGGCTTCTCGCTTATTCGGCAGTGGCTTCTTCGGCTACTACTTCAAAAGGAATTTCTACGCTGACTTCTTTGTGAAGTTTTACAACAGCCTTGTAAGAGCCAACTTCTTTGATGGCATCTTTTACAACGATAATCTTGCGATCGATTTCGTGTCCGAGTTTAGCCAAGGCTTCGGCAACCTGAATATTGGTAACCGAACCGTAGATTTTTCCGGTGGCACTGGCTTTGGTGGCAATAGTGAGGCTTACACCTTCGAGTTTGGCAGCCAAATCCAAAGCATCTTGTTTGATTTTTGCAATCTTGTGAGCGCGTTGTTTCAGGTTTTCGGCGAGTTCTTTTTTAGCCGATTCCGAAGCAATGACAGCTTTGCCTTGCGGAATAAGGTAATTACGACCGTAACCGTCTTTTACGGTAACGATATCGTCTTTATATCCCAAGTTGAGAATATCTTCTTTCAATATAACTTGCATGCTTGTGTCCTCCTTACTTTTAGATTATTTCATCATATCGGTTACGTAGGGCAGCAAAGCCAAGTGGCGGGCACGTTTTACAGCTTGTGCAATACGACGTTGGAATTTGAGAGAGGTTCCGGTAATGCGGCGGGGCAGGATTTTGCCTTGCTCGTTGAGGAACTTTTTCAGGAATTCGGGATCTTTATAGTCGATATATTTGATACCGCTCTTTTTGAAACGGCAGTATTTTTTCTTTTTAACATCGACCGATGGGGGGGTCAAGTATCTGATTTCCGATTGTGCTTGTGCCATGATTAATTCTCCTTCTCTTCTTTAGCAGATTTTACATTTCTTCTTTTTGCGGCGTATTCGGCAGCGAATTTGTCCATCTTGAAAGTGAGGAAACGAATCACGCGTTCGTCGCGACGGAAGTTTACTTCCAGTTTTTCGATGACAGAAGGTTCTGCATCAAACTCCAGCAGTTGGTAGAACCCGGTAGATTTCTTTTGAATAGGATAGGCCAATTTGCGCAATCCCCAGTTCTCTTCGTTCACGATAACGGCACCTTGCTCGGTGAGTATCGATTTGAACTTGTCTACCGTTTCCTTCATCTGAACATCAGACAAAACGGGAGTTAAAATGAAAACGGTTTCGTAATGGTTCATAATGATTTTGAGATTGAATTGGTTAGTACTTTTTTCAATTGCGGGGCAAAGGTACGACAATATTTCTTGTCATGCAATACTTATGACCGATTTTTTTAAGTCTATTGCTCGGTTGCTGAGGCCAATTGACGTTGGAGCAGTTCAATGGTTTTTTCTGCGATTTTCTTTTCCCGTTCGAGTTTGGCTATGCGTTTTTGCAGTGAAATAAGGTCAAAACATCGCTCAAATGCTTTGCGGTCGTTGGAACTTAATGTGTAGGAGTAGGGAAATTCTCCTTCGTATGAAATTTTTATGGATTGGTCGGGCGACGTTACAACGATTTCAAAGATGGGGCGCAACTCGTGCCCGATGTAGCGTACCAGTTCGCAGTGATTCCCGTTCTGGTAGGTAAATCGATAGTTGAGTGCTCTATCATAAGGCGTGGTCGGGGTGAGGGCGTAGGTACCGTCGGGTAGTTCGGCTTTGGCCGACACATGGTTCAGCGGCCGTTTGCCGCAATATACGCTGATGATTTCGGCATCGAAGTTGTCGGTTATCTGTACTCTCAGGCAGGAGTGGTCGGCCTTGCCGGCGTTATGGTCGTAGCGGTAAGTATAATATCCGTCGGAGGTCTGGTTGTCGACTTTGTGGTAGACAAATTCGGGAAGAAATTTGTCTCGCGATGAGTAAAGGTCAGGCAGGAGGCTGTCGATGGAGGAGAGGTTACGCCGGTTCTGTTCCAGCGTGATGCGTTGGTTGAGCACGATGCTTTTCCGTATCCACTCAAAGGCCAGTGAGTCGCACAAGGGTATGGAGTCTATAATAGATTGTGCCGTGTGGTATTGGCCGGCGATGAAGGCCTCTTCGGCTCGCAGGTATAAGGCCTCGGCCCGAGCATGGCGGTGGCACGAGGATAACAGCAGGAGGAGTACCATGCATAGGCTTCCGGTTGTGACGGCAATGAACTTTTTCATGGTTCTTTGGGTGAGTATAGGGCTGTTGCCCGAGTTACGCTTTTTACGCCTTTTACGGTCTTGATTTTCTTAATGAGGGCGTTGAGGGCCGTGGTATCGTCGACGAGAACGGTGATGTGTCCCTGGAAGAGTCCGTCGTTTGAGTCGATGGAGATGCTGCGCATGGATACACGTTTCTCTTTGGAAATGACCGAGGTGATGTTGGTGACGATACCGATGTCGTCGTTGCCTATGACTTGCAGTACGATGGCATATTGTGAGCCTTGTTTGCCCGACCAGCGGGCTTTGACAATACGGTAGCCAAACTGTGTGCGCAGATTCTCGGCGTTGGGACAGTCTTCGCGGTGTATTTTTATGCTTCCTTGTGAGGAGACAAAGCCGAATATCTTGTCTCCGAAGATGGGGTTGCAACACTTTGACAGTTTGTAATCGAGGCCCTTGATGTTTTGGTCGATGACCAGCTCGTCTTCACCAAAAACTTCGCCCGACGATTGAGTGGCGATGAAGTTCTCGGCCGTGCGGTTTTCGCCCGACTCTTCGTTGTCTTTTCGTTCGATTTCGTGATATTGGTCGAGCAGATGGTTGATGTCGATGCGTTCCTGGGCCAGCGCGCAGTAGAAGTCGGTTACAGTCTTGTAGCCCGACTTGCGTATGAGCTTCATGAGTATGGCATCGTTGACTTCGATTTTGCGATTCTTGAACCGTCGGGTCAGCAGCTCTTTACCCATTTCGGCCTCTTTGTGTTGTATTTCGTTGAGGGCCTGTTTTATTTTTACCCGGGCTTTGGAGGTGCAGGCTATGTTGAGCCATTCCTGTTTGGGCTTTTGGGTCGGAGAGGTGATGATCTCGATGGTGTCGCCGCTTTTGAGCTTGTAGCGGATGGTCTGGTTCTTGCCGTTGACCTTTCCGCCGGTGCAGCGGCAACCCAGCTGGCTGTGTATGAGGAAGGCGAAGTCGAGCAATGTGGCCCCTTTGGCCAGCTTGTAGAGGTCGCCTTTGGGGGTGAAGACAAAAACCTCCTTGTCGTAGAGGTCCATGCGGAACTCTTTCATCAGCTCCAAGGGGCCTCCGTCGCCCGATTCGAGTATGTCGCGCACGTTGTTCAGCCAGTCGTCGAGCCCTTTTTCGCTTTTCAGTCCCTTGTATTTCCAGTGGGCGGCCAGACCTCGTTCGGCGATTTCGTCCATGCGCTTGGTGCGTATCTGCACCTCGACCCAGCGGTCGCCGGGTCCCCACACGGTGATGTGCAGAGATTCGTAGCCGTTGCTTTTGGGTACCGACAGCCAGTCTTTCAGCCGCTTGGGGTTGGGCCGGTACATGTCGGTGATGATGGAATAGACGTGCCAGCAGTCGGCCGATTCTCTGTCGAGAGGACTGTCGAGGACAACGCGTATGGCAAAGAGGTCGTAGATGCCTTCGATGTCGACGTTCTGTTTCCTTATCTTGTTCAGAATCGACGAGATGGACTTGGTGCGACCCTTTATCTCAAATTTCAGCCCGGCTTCGAGCAGTTTGGCTTTGATTGGAGCGATGAACTCTTCGATATATTTGTTGCGGGCTTCTTTGGTCTCACTCAGTTTGTGTGCAATGCGGTCGTACTCTTCGCGCTGGGTGTATTTGAGGGCTAAGTCTTCGAGCTCGGTTTTTATGCGGTATAATCCCAGCCTGTGGGCAAGGGGGGCATAGAGGTACGAGGCTTCATAGGCGACATTTTCGCGGAAGCGGGCATTGGGATGGTGATTGATCATGCGCATGAGGCACAGCCTATCGGCTATCATGATGATAATCACCCGTACATCTTCGGCAAAAGTGAGCAACAGATTGCGGAAGTTGTCGCTTTGAACAGTTTCTTGCTTGGCGTAAAGGCTGCTGGCCTTTATGAGCCCGTGAATGATTTTTACGCAGTCATGGCCAAACAGCAATTCGACAGCTTCAAGCGATAAACGGTTTTCGACGACAAGGTTGCAGGTAAGAACGGCTGCCAGGGTGCTGCGGTCGAGACCTACTTCCTGTGAGAGTATAAGCGCCGTTTCGATGTCGCGCAGCAGGCGGTTCAGGCCGTTTTTGTCGCGCAGGTAGCTACCCGACGTGACGGCTTCGGTAATGTGCTGACGCAAGAAAAGAAATTCTTTGGCCCCGATAAGCGGGCGTGCTGTTGCGAACAGGGCACGATAGGCTTTTAAAAATTCTTGACGCTCGGTCGGCGTAAAATATTGTTCCTCATTCATGGCACCTGTGTGTTTAGTTGGATAATATTTCCAAAGATACAACAAATGTAATGATTTATTTGGAAAAACTGTTTATGCGTTCAAAAAATGAATGTTGTTGGGTGTGATATGCAGTTACGCCTCTGGAGCAGAAGTCGTCCAGAGGCGTATATAAGGAGCGGGGAAGGATTTTATGAAATTTTTTCTAGTGCTATGCCCAGGGCTTTGGCAATCCCTTTCCCGTAGTTTTCATCGGCTTTCATGCAGTTGTGTATGTGGCGGAGTTTTATCTCTTCGGGTATGTCGCCCATGGCCCGAGCCGTGTTGTCAAACAGTCGCTGCTGCTCGTTGGGTTTCATCAGTCTGAACAGGTCGCCCGGTTGGGAATAGTAGTCGGAGTCATCTTCTCTGAAATCCCATTGATAGGCGGCTCCGTCGAGTTCAAGCGGCGGCTCTTTGTATTCGGGCTGTTCCTGCCACTCGCCGTAGCTGTTGGGTTCGTATCCGAGTCTCCGTCCGTTGTTTCCGTCGACACGCATGGCGCCGTCGCGGTGGTACATGTTGAGGAAAGGGCAGCGGCTGCGGTTGACGGGAATCTGATAGTGATTCACACCCAGGCGGTAGCGTTGGGCGTCGCCGTAGGAGAAGAGCCGACCTTGCAACATGCGGTCGGGCGAGAAACTGATACCCGGTACGACGTTGGCCGGATTGAAGGCGGCCTGCTCTACGTCGGCGAAATAGTTTTCGGGATTGCGGTTCAATTCCAAAATTCCCACTTCGTGGAGTGGATATTGTTTCTGCGACCACACTTTGGTGAGGTCAAACGGGTTGAAAGCACAGTTTCGGGCCTCTTCTTCGGTCATGAGTTGCACATACATTTTCCATTGCGGGTAGTCTCCCCGTTCGATGCTCTCGAAGAGGTCGCGGTGATGGCTTTCACGGTCTTTACCGATGATGGTTTCGGCTTCCTGGTCGGTGAGGTTCTTGATGCCCTGCTGGGTGCGGAAGTGGAATTTCACCCAGGTGCGCTCTCCCTCGGCGTTGATGAAAGAGAAGGTGTGGCTGCCGTAGCCGTGCATATGGCGGTAGGAGTAGGGTATGCCCCTGTCGCTCATGGTGATGGTCACCTGATGGAGTGCCTCGGGCAGGAGTGTCCAAAAGTCCCAGTTGTTGAGCGGGCTTCTCATGTGAGTGCGTGGGTCTCTCTTCACAACATGGTTGAGGTCGGGAAATTTCAGCGGGTCACGCAGGAAAAATACAGGTGTGTTGTTGCCTACCATGTCCCAGTTCCCCTCGTCGGTGTAGAATTTGATGGCGAAGCCGCGAATGTCCCGTTCGGCATCGGCGGCACCGCGTTCGCCGGCTACGGTAGAGAAGCGCATGAAAAGTTCGGTCTTTTTCCCAATCTCCGAGAAAATGGAGGCTTTGGTGTAGCGGGTTATGTCGTGCGTTACGATGAAGTGTCCGAAAGCACCCGACCCTTTGGCGTGCATACGCCGTTCGGGAATGACTTCCCGATCGAAGTGGGCCAGCTTTTCCAGAAACCATACATCTTGTAACAGCATCGGGCCGCGTTTGCCGGCAGTAGCGACATTATTGTTGTCGGCTACGGGAGCGCCGTTGGCGCTTGTCAGTTTTTTCTTTTCCATAACATTTTGGTTTTAAGGGGTGTGCTGATTGTGTATATAGTTGTCGAGATATTCCCGGTCTTGGACCGACAGTCTTCCCGTACGGGATTTCAGCCGAGCCTCCCTTTCCGATGGTGGCAGGCCGAGCTCTTGCTGCATGCGGCGGAACATGCTTCCTGTCTTGATTTTATAGGTGGTAAAGAGTATAAATCTTTTTGCGGAATATTCCCCGGCAATGGAACGGGCAAATTCCCGCCACTGCTTGTGGGGGTGTTGCCCGACAACGAAAAATCCGCTCGTCCAGCAGCCCAAAACGAGAATGTCGGCCTCGGCAGCTTTCTTCTTGTCAAAGTCGGAAAGTGAGCAAAGGCTCACGCTTACTCCTCTTGACCATAAATGCATGGCTATCTCACGGGCATAGTTTGCTGTATGACCTTTGTGACTGTAGTAGGTAATTACGGCTTTCATGGAAAGAATCCTTTGTTTGTAATAATTATAAAATTGTATTTGCTACAAACATATCGACTTTAATTGAATTATCATTGTGTTTTTCAAAAAAAAATCTTAACTTTGAGAAGTTTTGATTCCTGCCAAGTCTCTTATATAAGATAAACCTTAAAAACGGATATTATGTTTACTCCTGAAGATTTAGAATTGCTAAAAGAAAAAGGTATCTCCGAGCAGCAAATCAAGGAGCAGTTGCATTGCTTTGAAACCGGTTTCCCCTATCTCAAACTGGAAGCCCCGGCCGGGTTGGGAAACGGAATCTTGTCGCTCGACGAAACGGCTGTTAACCACTATCTCGATGTATGGAACGAGTACCTGGCCACCAATCCTGTGATTGTGAAATTTGTCCCGGCTTCCGGGGCTGCCAGCCGTATGTTTAAAAATCTGTTTGAATTTCTCGATGCCGACTATACCGAGCCTACTACCGACTTTGAAAAGAAATTTTTTTCTCATCTGAAAAATTTTGCCTTTTACTCCGACCTCAATGCCGCATGTCTCAAAAACGAAGGAAAAGGTGTCGATGCCTTGGTGGCCGATGGCCGGTACAAAGCCGTGGTAGAAAATCTCCTCTCCGACAAGGGGCTTAACTACGGCTCCCTGCCCAAAGGCATGTTGAAGTTCCACCACTATGCCACCACCGACCGCACCGCCATGGAAGAGCATCTGGCCGAAGGGGCCATGTATGCCCGCAACGAAGCTGGCAATGTAAATGTGCATTTTACCGTGTCGCATGAGCATCTGCCCTTCTTCAAGCAGTTGGTGGCCGACAAGCAGGCCGCCTATGAAAATGAGTATGGCGTGAAATACCATATCAGTTTCTCAGAGCAGAAACCGTCGACCGATACCATTGCCGCCGACATGGAAAACAAGCCTTTCCGCGACAAGGGCAAATTGCTGTTCCGCCCCGGAGGACACGGCGCGCTCATCGAGAACCTCAACGATATCGATGCCGATGTGATATTCATAAAGAACATCGACAACGTGGTGCCCGACCGTATCAAGCCCGAGACCGTGCGTTTCAAGAAAATCATCGGTGGAGTACTCGTATCGCTCAAAAAACAAATCGACGCTTACGTGGCCATGCTCGAAAGCGGTAAGTATACGATGGACGACGTGCGCGATGTCATACTCTTCCTGCAACAGCAGCTCTTTACCCGGCACCCCGACATCAAGAAGATGGAAGATGCCGAGCTGGTAGTCTACCTGCTCAAAAAACTGCGTCGCCCCCTGCGCGTGTGCGGTATGGTCAAGAACGTGGGCGAACCCGGTGGCGGCCCCTTCCTTGTATATAACAGTGACGGCTCCTTCTCACCGCAAATACTCGAAAGTTCGCAAATAGACTTGAAGAATCCCGAGTCCAAAGCCATGTTCGACAAGTCGACACACTTCAACCCCGTCGACCTGGTATGTGCCGTAAAGAATGGCAAAGGCGAGAAATACGACCTGCCGCAGTATGTCGATAAGAAGACGGGATTTATCTCCTATAAGTCGAAGAACGGAAAGGAGCTGAAAGCTCTCGAACTGCCCGGACTGTGGAATGGAGCCATGTCCGACTGGAACACCCTCTTTGTCGAAGTGCCCATCTCCACGTTCAATCCTGTGAAGACGGTCAACGACCTCCTGCGCGAGCAGCATCAGTAAGATCGCTCCCGGC
>CAJLYN010000013.1 GCA_905210875.1 uncultured Bacteroides sp.
CTGCCCCCTCCCCGCCAGCACATAGGCGGTGAGATACACACAAACGGTGCGGTACATCGATCGGGCCTAAACACCGATGCGACCTTTTTTATCGGCAACCGACATTCTCTTACCCACATATTGCAAGCCGCATATATCAATTGCTTCCCTTAACGTTTAAGAAAAAGTAAAAGCCCCGTAAGGGGCATTAAAATCAGCGCATAAAGACTTTTTATTGAGAAATTTATTCCTACCTTTGGGAAATTATGAATTTTCGGGCTCCGTAGCAAAGAGCCCGAAAAAGAAAAACCTTAAAGAAAAACATATGACAGCGAATAAAGAAAAACTGTTCGGACAATTTCCGCCAGTCTCTACCGCCGAATGGAAAGAGAAGGTAATTGCCGACCTGAAAGGTGCCGACTTCGACAAAAAACTTGTATGGCGCACCAACGAAGGATTCAATGTGCAACCGATGTACCGGGCCGAAGACATTGAAAATCTGAAAACAACAGACTCTCTACCCGGTGAATATCCTTACGTAAGAGGAACAAAATGCGACAACGAATGGCTCATACGCCAAGACATTCATGTAGAGAATTTACAAGATGCCCATCAGAAAGCACTCGATTTGTTGCAAAAAGGAATTACTTCGTTGGGTTTTCAGATAGGACAAGATCATATCTCTGTCGAAGGATTTGAAACATTGCTCGAAGACATCGACGTTGAACAGATCGAACTGAATTTCATCTCCTGCATAAAGAACGCCGTAAAAATAGGAACCGAACTCTCGGCCTATTTCAAGAAACGCGGTGCCGACCTGCAAAAGGTCAAGGGCTCCATCAGTTTCGGACCGTTTAAGCGCATCTTAAAACACGGGCGCGATTTTCCCCAATATGCCGACATGGCCGCACAAGCTATACAGGCCGTATCGGAACTACCCCACTACCGCGTTTTGATGGTCGATGCCGTCATGCTTAACAATGCCGGCTCGTACATCACCCAGGAATTGGGATTTGCCTTGGCCTGGGGAAATGAATGGCTCGCCGCCCTCACCGAAAAAGGATTGCCTGTCGACGAAGTTGCCAAACGCATCAAATTCAACTTTGGCATTTCGTCGAACTATTTTATGGAAATAGCGAAATTCAGAGCTGCCCGCATGTTATGGGCCCAGATTGTCTCGGCCTACCACCCGGCCTGCGATTGTGCGTCCAAGATAGAGATGCATGCACAGACTTCGCAATTCAACATGACCATTTACGACGCCTACGTCAATATGCTCCGCTCGCAGACCGAAACCATGTCGGCTGCACTGGCCGGAGTAAACTCCATCACGGTAACACCCTTTGACATTGCCTACAAACAACCCGACGACTTCTCTGAACGCATCGCCCGCAACCAGCAGCTGTTGCTCAAAGAAGAGTCGCACTTCAACAAAATCGTCGACCCGGCCGGCGGCTCCTATTATATAGAAACACTCACCGCATCGATAGCCGACGAGGCATGGAAACTCTTCCTCGAAGTCGAAGATATGGGCGGATTCTATCAGGCACTCAAATCAGGCTTTGTACAGAACACTGTCAATGCCGCTGCCGAATCGCGCCGCACCGCCATTGCCCGCCGCAAAGAAATTCTCCTCGGTACCAACCAATACCCCAATGTTCACGAAACAGCGCTCGACAAGATTACTGCCGAAATGGCACACTCCTGCGGTTGCCACCACCACGAAGAGTGCAAACCCGAGATGACACTGCAAACCGTGCGCGGAGCTGCCGACTTCGAAGCCTTGCGTCTGGCTACCGAGAAATCGGGTAAGAGACCCAAGGTATTCATGCTGACCATCGGCAACCTGGCCATGCGACTGGCCCGGTCTCAATTCTCGGGCAACTTCTTCGGTTGTGCCGGATACGAAATTATCGACAACCTCGGTTTCGATACGGTACAGGCCGGTATCGACGCCGCCACGGCAGCAAAAGCCGACATCGTCGTGCTCTGTTCGAGCGACGAAGAATACGCCACACTGGCACCCGAGGCACACGCTCTCCTCGGCAACAAAGCCATTCTTGTGGTGGCCGGAGCGCCCGAATGCATGGAAGAGTTGAAGGCACAAGGCATCACCCGTTTCATAAACGTGCGCAGCAACGTGCTCGAAACATTGAGAGAATACAACACCTTATTGTCTATCTAACCCTCGCAGGGTATCGAAAACCATGTAATTATGAGACCTAATTTCAAAAATATAAATATTCGTACCGATGCCTTTGCACAGAGCGGACATGCGGAACTGAAAAACAACAATGCCGACTGGCTGACGCCCGAGCTGATTCCGGTCAAACCCATATACACCAAAGCCGACCTCGAAGGCATGGAACACCTCAACTATGTTGCCGGTATTCCACCCTATCTGAGAGGTCCGTACAGCGGAATGTATGCCATGCGGCCCTGGACCATACGCCAATATGCCGGATTCTCGACCGCCGAAGAATCAAATGCATTCTACCGCCGTAACTTGGCATCGGGACAGAAAGGCCTTTCGGTCGCTTTCGACCTGCCCACCCACCGCGGCTATGATGCCGACCACGAACGGGTTGTAGGCGATGTGGGTAAAGCCGGTGTGTCGATATGCAGCGTCGAAGACATGAAGGTGCTTTTCGACAGCATACCTTTAAATAAAATGTCGGTGTCGATGACCATGAACGGTGCCGTGCTGCCCATCATGGCCTTCTACATCAACGCCGGACTGGAACAGGGCGCCAAACTCGAAGAGATGGCCGGAACCATTCAGAACGATATTCTGAAAGAGTTCATGGTGCGCAACACCTATATTTATCCGCCGGAGTTCTCGATGCGCATCATCGCCGACATCTTCGAGTTCACCTCGAAATATATGCCCAAGTTCAACTCCATCTCCATATCGGGTTACCATATGCAGGAGGCCGGAGCAACCGCCGACATCGAACTGGCCTACACCCTGGCCGACGGATTGGAATATCTCCGTGCCGGTATCAATGCCGGTATGGACATCGACTCCTTTGCTCCGCGGTTGTCGTTCTTCTGGGCCATCGGCATGAACTACTTCATGGAGATTGCCAAGATGCGCGCCGCCCGTATGTTGTGGGCCAAAATCGTCAAACAGTTCAACCCCAAGAATCCCAAGTCGATGGCCCTGCGTACCCACTCGCAGACATCGGGTTGGTCGCTTACCGAGCAAGACCCCTTCAACAATGTAGGACGCACCTGTATCGAGGCCATGGGCGCTGCACAGGGACACACCCAGTCGCTGCACACCAACGCCCTCGACGAGGCTATCGCCCTGCCCACCGACTTCTCGGCCCGCATCGCCCGCAACACCCAGATTTACATTCAGGAAGAGACCTATGTAACCAAAGAAATCGACCCGTGGGCAGGCTCCTACTATGTAGAAAGCCTTACCAACGAACTGGCACACAAGGCGTGGGAACACATTCAGGAAATTGAAAAACTCGGCGGTATGGCCAAGGCCATCGAAACCGGACTGCCCAAGTTGCGCATCGAAGAGGCGGCCGCACGCACCCAGGCCCGCATCGACTCGGGCAAGCAGACCATCGTCGGTATCAACAAATACCGTCTCGAAAAGGAAGACCCCATCGATATTCTCGAAGTCGACAATACCTCGGTACGGAACCAGCAGATAGCCCGCTTGAAAGATTTGAAGGCCCATCGCGACAACGATGCCGTAAAAGCAGCTCTCGACGCCATTACCGAATGTGTGAAGACCAAACAGGGCAACCTCCTCGACCTGGCTGTAAAAGCTGCCAAAGTAAGAGCTACGCTGGGCGAGATTTCCGATGCCTGCGAGGCCGTTGTAGGAAGATACAAAGCAATCATTAGAACCATATCAGGCGTGTATTCATCAGAAACCAAAAACGACCCCGATTTCGTTCGGGCCAAAGAGATTATCGAGAAATTTGCGCAAAAAGAGGGACGTCAGCCACGTATCATGATTGCCAAGATGGGACAAGACGGACACGACCGCGGCGCCAAGGTTGTAGCCACCGGTTATGCCGATTGTGGATATGATGTGGATATGGGACCGCTGTTCCAGACACCAGCCGAAGCTACCCGTCAGGCCGTGGAAAACGACGTGCATGTACTGGCCGTATCGTCATTGGCTGCCGGACACAAGACTCTCATTCCGCAAGTATTTGAAGAGTTGAAAAAACTGGGCCGCGAAGATATCGTCGTGGTAGCCGGAGGCGTTATCCCCCCGCAAGATTACGACTTCCTCTACAAGACCGGTGTAGCTGCCATTTTCGGTCCCGGTACCCCCATAGCCCGTTCGGCTTACGATGTAACCAAGATTCTCATGCAGCTTCGTGGCTGGGACGAATAACCCTGCCTCACTTTGCATATAAAGAAAAGGAGCGTCTCATGATGGAGGCGCTCCTTTTTAATTATGGACTATAAAATTTTCTCCATTACATAATTGGTCAAGTAGAGCCGATTGGCTTTGGCTTTTTGTTCTCGTAACATTACAAAACCCCGCTTCTCGAAAAAAGGACGGGCGGTCATACTTACCTCCACACGTATGCGGCTTGCCTCGTATCGACGGGCCATCTTCTCTGCCTCGGTAAGCAACGCAGTTGCAACACCCATTCCCTGCCAAGCCTTGTGAACAAACATGGCATGGAGATAGCCAGAAGCATTCATGGAGGAAAATCCGATGATACCGTCTCTCCTGTGATGAGCAACAATATAGTGATGCTCCGAAAGCAGTTCTTCCCAATGCGCCACACTATCTCCACACGAAGCCCAGTCGGCCACCTCCTCTGTTGTATAATTCCGACGACAAATCGTCAGGAGGGTATCTCTAAAAAGTCGTTGCATACCTGCTATATCACTTCTAACAGCAGGCCTTATGATATAATCTGTCGGCATAACATCTTTTTTCTTTCGTTTCTTATCTGCCCGAACATATTTTGGACGTTCCGCACGCTGTCACACGCCCAACGGTTTCCTATTATAATAAGAGGTTTTACCTGTGAGAGACAACCATATTTATATCTTGTCTCTTCTTCAAATTTACAAAAGAGTTTTTCACGAGACACTCCTACTCATGAAAAAAGCGGATTTCCTGTCGACGAGGAAATCCGCTTTTCATATTTCAATAGAGAGAGTCTATTCTTTCACACCGGCCAACTCGGGGTCGATCATGATGCGACCGCAATATTCGCACACGATGATTTTCTTGTGCATCTTGATATCGAGTTGTCTTTGTGGCGGAATCTTGTTGAAGCAACCACCGCAGGCATCACGTTGGATGTAAACGACGGCCAGTCCGTTACGGGCATTTTTACGAATGCGTTTGAAAGCAGCCAACAGACGCGGCTCAACCTGCTGTTCAAGTTTCTTGGCTTTCTCACGCAATTTCTCTTCGTCCTGACGGGTTTCCGATACGATTTCATCGAGTTCTTCTTTTTTCTCCTGCAAGTCGGCCCGACGTTCAACCAAAGTATTCTGGCAGTTTTCGATGTCTTCTTTTTTTGACTTTTCCTGTGCCGTAAATTCCCGAATCCGTTTCTCGCAAAGCTCTATCGACAAATTCTGGAATTCGATTTCCTTGGTGAGGAAGTCAAACTCGCGGTTGTTCCGCACATTGTCCTGCTGTGCCGTGTACTTGTCGATAAGCGTCTGGGAATTTTTGATTTCTTCCTTCTTCTTGGCGACTTCGGCCTGCAAATTGGTAATCTCCGTCTGGAAGTTCTGTATACGAGTTTCCAAACCAGCTATCTCATCTTCAAGGTCTTGTACTTCGAGAGGAAGTTCACCCCGCAAGGTTTTGATACGGTCTATTTCCGAGAGCATCGTCTGCAACTCGTACAGCGTTTTCAACCGCTCTTCCACGGTGTATTCCTTTTCAGATTTTGTCTTATCAGTAGCCATGCTTACAAATAATTTATCGGATTTGTTTCTACCATTGTATAATAGCACGCAAAGGTAGGAAATTTTTTTGTTATTATATCACAAAAAATATCTTTTGTGTATTGCTCGCTCTCATAATGTCCTATCTCGGCCAGCAGAATCGACTCTTCATTGCCGAAAAATTCATGATATTTTATCTCTCCGGTAACAAATGCATCGACTCCCTGTGCAACAGCCTGGGGTATGAGAAACGATCCGGCACCGCCACACAATGCGACCTGGCGTATCTTGCGTCCCGTGAGCGAAGTGTGCTTCACACAACCCGCCTTAAAGATAGACTTTACGCGCTGTAAGAAATCCATCTCGTCCATTGGGCAAAGAAGTTCGCCCACGACTCCAGAACCGGCTCTCTCCCACTTGTTCTCGATGGGAAGCCAATCAAACGCCGGCTCCTCGTAGGGGTGTACTTGCAGCAGTGTGCGGGTAACACGTGCCTGCAAATGGCGGGGCACCACCATTTCGATGCGGGTCTCCTTCTCTTCATGCAGCACGCCTATTTCTCCACAATAAGGCTGGGTGTTTTCACCGGCCCGGAATGTTCCGAAACCTTCACTGTTGTAACTGCAACAGTCATAGTTTCCTATCGTTCCGGCTCCCGCCGCAAAGAGGGCCCGTCTCAACTCATCGGCCTTGTCTGTGGGAACGTAAGTCACCAGTTTCAGAAGGCTGTGTGCGACAGGCAACAGCACCGAAAGGTTAAAAAGGCCCAGCATCTCGGCCATCTTGAAGTTCACGCCATTCCAGGCATTATCCATATTGGTGTGACACGAATAGATGGCAATATCGTTTTTCAACGCCTTTATCAGGGTCTTCTCTATATAATTGCTCCCGGTAAACGATTTCAACGGCTTGAACACGAGAGGGTGATGCGAGACAATGAGGTTGGCGCCTTTCGACAGGGCATCGTCGATGACTTCTTCGGTTACATCGACACACACCAATACAGCCCGCGCCTCCATGTCGCGCGCTCCCGTGAGCAACCCCGCATTGTCGTACGACTCTTGCAACGACAGCGGAGCCACCTCTTCCAATGCTTGTATTATATCTCCTACCGTTACCATCGTATTGGTTATTGGGGCAGCTCTACTTTGAGACTCAGTTCATCGAGTTGTTTGGGATCAAGCACCGAGGGGGCATCGAGCATCACATCGCGACCACTGTTGTTTTTAGGGAATGCAATACAATCGCGGATACTGTCGAGGCCGGCAAAGATGCTCACCCAACGGTCGAGGCCATAGGCCAAACCTCCGTGAGGGGGAGCTCCATATTTAAAGGCGTTCATCAGGAAGCCAAACTGCTCTTGTGCCCGTTCAGGGGTAAATCCTAAAATCTCAAACATCTTGGCCTGTAACTGGGCATCGTGTATACGGATGGAACCGCCACCTACTTCGATACCGTTGCACACCATATCGTAGGCATCGGCACGGACGGCTTCGGGGTTGGTATCCAGCAAGGGTATATCTTCGTCTTTGGGGTGGGTAAAGGGGTGATGCATGGCCATCAGACGGTTTTCTTCGTCGCTCCACTCAAACATGGGGAAATCGACAACCCACAGCAAGGCAAACTTGTTCTTGTCGCGCAGCCCCAGCTGGTTACCCATTTCGAGACGAAGTTCGCTCAACTGCTTACGGGTCTTCATGGCATCGTCGCCACTGAGAATAAGTATCAAATCGCCCGGTTTGGCTCCGAACGCTTCCTTCATCTTTTGCAGCACCTCCTGCGAATAGAATTTATCGACACTCGATTTTACGGTACCGTCGATTTCGATACGGGCATATACCATACCCTTGGCTCCGATTTGCGAACGTTTTACATACTCGGTAAGGGCGTCGAGCTGCTTGCGGGTATAGTGGGCAGCGCCTTCGGCACAGATACCACCAATGTAAACGGCATTGTCGAAGACGGCAAAACCGTATCCTTTCATGATATCCATCAGTTCGACAAACTTCATGCCAAACCGCAAATCTGGCTTGTCACTACCGTAATATTTCATGGCATCGGCCCAAGGCATACGCATGAAAGGCTCGGTCAGTTCCACACCGCGAATGACTTTAAACAAGTATTTGGCCATTCCCTCGAAGAGATTGATAACATCGTCCTGCTCGACAAACGACATTTCGCAATCGATCTGCGTAAACTCGGGCTGACGGTCGGCTCTCAAATCTTCGTCGCGGAAACATTTGGCAATCTGGAAGTAGCGGTCAAATCCCGATACCATCAACAACTGCTTCAAGGTCTGCGGACTTTGAGGCAGAGCATAGAACTGTCCGGGATTCATGCGCGAAGGCACGACAAAGTCGCGGGCACCTTCGGGTGTAGAGCCTACCAGTATGGGGGTTTCTACCTCGATAAAACCATGCTCGTCGAGATATTTACGCACCTCAATGGTCATTTTATGGCGCAATTCCAGATTCTTGCGTACAGCCGTACGGCGCAAGTCGAGGTAACGATACTTCATGCGAATATCGTCGCCACCATCGGTATTGTCTTCGATGGTAAAGGGGGGCGTCAACGCCGTATTGAGCACATTCAGTTCGGTAACGATAATTTCTATTTCGCCGGTGGGCATATTGGGATTCTTGCTGAATCGTTCATTTACCTTTCCGCTCACCTGAATGACATACTCGCGGCCCAAGCGATTGGCCCGATCGCACAACTCGGCATTCTCCTCTTCGTTGAAAACCAACTGTGTGATGCCGTAGCGGTCGCGCAAGTCAACAAATGTCATACCACCCATCTTGCGGATACGCTGCACCCACCCGGCCAATGTAACAACACTGCCGGCATCGCTCAATCGCAACTCTCCGCACGTTTTTGTTCTGTACATATTTTTCTTGTTTTATTTGTCTTTGTCAAAACAAGTGCCCGGGTTTTGCCCATAGGACGAGACTCAGGCACAAGTTGCGCAAAGGTAATTTTTTTTACATGAATTACCAAGAGCAGGGCAAAATTGTAGTCAGTTTTTCGCGCATCACCCCTTTGCCGTCACGCTGTACCGCGAGGAAAACTCACTGACCGGCACAACGCCATGTCAACGGGTCTTTATATCGCTCCACGCCGGTGGATTTACCCCCATGAGATGACGGACAAAAAAGTCGTAACGCTTGTGTTCTCCGAAACGCTCGCCCATCGTATGACCGACACCGGGTATGACAACCAGTTCAAAATCCTTACCGGCCTTTATCAGCGCATCGACCACCTGCATCGTCGACGCAGGGTCGACATTGTCATCGAGTTCTCCGACCAGCAGCATCAGAGGGCGTCTCAACAGATGGGCGTTTTCGACATTGGAGCAAGCCCGGTACGACTCATCGACAGGGTAACCCATCCATTGCTCGTTCCACCAGATTTTATCCATACGGTTGTCGTGGCATCCGCAGGCCGAATAGGCCGCCTTGTAAAAATCGGGATAGAACAGCAGTGCCGACAGGGCCTCCTGCCCTCCTGCCGAGCAGCCAAAGATGCCCACTCGGCTTGTATCGATACTCGGATACTTCTTGGCCGCAGCCCTTATCCAGGCCATGTGGTCGGGCAGGCCGGCGTCTTTCAGATTTTTATAGCACACCTCCTCAAAACTTTTGGAACGGAACGAGGTGGTCATGCCATCGACTTGCACGACTATAAAACCCAACTCGGCGAGTGAAGACATGAACCAGTTGTAGGGGGCAAAACTCTTGGGTACATATTGGTCGCCCGGCCCCGAATAGATATACTCGACTACCGGATATGAGCGGGTCTCGTCAAAATCGGACGGGCGATAGATAATCCCCCACATATCGGTTGTACCGTCTCGCCCCTTCGCGGCAAAAACTTCGGGGGCCCGCCACCCCTCGGCCAACAAGCGTGATATGTCGGCACGTTCCAGTTCCATGACGACACGCCCGTCTGTGGCATCGCGCAACACAGCTACCGGAGCCACATCGACCTGAGAATAGACATCGACAAGATAGGTAAAATCGGGCGAGTACCATACGCGATGCATACCCTCTTCGGGGGTAAGAGCCACAAGATTGCTACCATCGAAATCGATGCGATAATAGTGTATCAGATAAGGGTCTTCCTGCGTGTTCATGCCGTTGGCCGAAAAATAAATCTGCTGTTTCTTTTCATCGACATGCTGTACTCCACGCACATACCAGGCCCCCTTGGTTATCTGGCGGACCGGCTTACGACTGCGACGGTCGTAGAGGTAGAGATGGTTGTAATTGTCCCATTCGCTCGACCAGATGATGCGCCGGCCGTCTTGCAGGTGATGACGGTATATGCGGGTGTAGTTGACATATTTCTCCTCTTGCTCTTCAATAAGCGTTTTTACTTCACCGGTTACAGCCGAAAATTCCAACAGGCGATAGACCTTATGGCCCCGCTCGTTATACTCAAACGTGACTGTGCGGCTGTCGCTATTCCAACGCAATCTCGACACCTCGTAAGGGGTTGAAAACAGTGCGGTCGACGGGCAAAACACACGACCGGTCTCTACCTCGAATATACGGGGTTCCTTATAGGGCAACTCATCGCCCGGCTTGGCATATTCCTGCCGGTGAAGCCGGGGTTGCAACTGATTCTCGGGCGACGACTCCACATAATAAATATACCGCTTCTCTGCCACGGGACGTATGCGGCACACCGCGATTTTCCGTGAATCGGGCGACCACAGAATGTGAGACGAATAGTAATTGCCCGGCGTACCGTCGATACTCAACGGCCGCTCGTCGCCTTGGCTCCGCTCACGCACATAGAGGTTGGAATCTTTAATATAGGCCACATATTTCCCGTCGGGCGACACGACCGCTCCTCCCCTTTTCTCGTCGTCGGTCTCGGACCAGTAACGTTTCTCTCTCCGAACCTGATTGGCTGCCCGGCCATTGCACGAGAGGCGATTACCGGGTATGTCATAACACCACCGCCGACCGTCGTACTCAAACCACAACGTGTCGGCTTTGCCGCTTACCCGGCACCGCTGCAAATAAAGTTTCCGGTCATCGAGCATGCAACCCGACTCGGCCGACAACTTTTCCGCCAGAGCTTCGTGATTAAAAAGAGGCGTGCGTGTACACCGACGGGCATCGACTTTTACATACCGATTGCCATCGGGTGTATGGCGGACATACCAGAACACCTCACTCCCGGAGAGCCACACAGGCTCGACCCTGTCGTAATAAACCTTACCACTGTATTTCGATGCCAAGGCATAGGCCCGATTATAGGCATCAACCAGCGTTTGCGCTCCGGCCGGAGCAGTAGCGAGCGCCAGACTCGCCGCTAACAGTATTTTTCTCAGAATCATATATTTGAGATTTCAATCAAACACTATTCCATATATATTTCGCAAAAGTAACAATTTGATTTCAGAAAACGTATCGAGTAGGGTACTTCATATATTAGATGTTTTTTCTTATCTTTGCAACCACTTATAATACGTCTAATTTTTCTGACAAGACATGGACAAGAAGTTTTCCGAATATTCCCATTTTGATTTATCGGCGATAAATAAAGAGGTATTGAAAAAATGGGACGAAGAGCAGGTTTTCCACAAAAGCGTGGAGATACGCGAAGGCGCACCCTCGTTTGTTTTCTATGAAGGCCCACCATCGGCCAACGGCATGCCCGGCATACATCACGTCATGGCACGTTCGATCAAGGATATTTTCTGCCGTTACAAAACCATGAAGGGCTTTCAGGTAATGCGCAAAGCCGGTTGGGACACTCACGGGCTTCCCGTAGAATTGGGAGTAGAAAAAGCTTTAGGTATCACCAAGGAAGATATCGGGAAAAAGATTTCGGTCGAAGAATACAATGCAGCTTGCCGCAAAGATGTGATGAAATACACCAAAGAGTGGGAAGACCTTACCCACAAAATGGGATACTGGGTCGACATGAAAATCACCTACGACAACCGTTATATCGAGACACTGTGGTGGCTGCTCAAACAACTCTATAACAAAGGCCTTCTCTACAAGGGATATACCATTCAGCCTTACTCTCCGGCTGCCGGTACAGGCCTCAGTTCCCACGAACTGAACCAACCGGGTTGCTACCGCGACGTCAAAGACACCACAGTCGTTGCCCAGTTCAAGATGAAGAATCCGCGTCCCGAAATGGCCCAATGGGGTACCCCCTATTTTATTGCCTGGACCACGACTCCGTGGACACTCCCTTCGAATACGGCCCTCTGCGTCGGCCCTAAAATCGACTATGTAGCCGTACAGTCCTACAACGGATATACCGGCGAACCCATCACCGTCGTACTGGCCAAGGCCCTGCTCAACAGCCACTTTAATCCCAAAGCGGCCGATCTCGACCTCGACTCCTATAAACCGGGTGACAAACTCATTCCCTACAAAGTGGTAGGCGAATACAAAGGCTCCGACCTCGTAGGCATGGAATATGAGCAGCTCATTCCTTGGGTAAAACCCATCGATGTCGATAAGGATGGCAACTGGACTCCAAGCGACCGGGCCTTCCGTGTGATTCCCGGCGACTACGTTACCACCGACGACGGTACCGGTATCGTACACATCGCTCCCACATTCGGTGCCGACGACGCCCAGGTGGCCAAGGCCGCTGGCATTCCCTCGCTGTTCATGATTAACAAAAAGGGAGAAACCCGTCCGATGGTCGACTTGACCGGTAAATTCTATCTGCTTGTCGAGCTCGACGAGACATTTGTACAAAAATGTGTCGACGTCGAAAAATATACTCCATACCAAGGAGCATGGGTCAAGAATGCCTACGATCCACGCTTTACCATCAACGGGAAATACGACGAAAAGGCCGCTCAGGCAGCCGAGTCGCTCGACATCGTCATCTGCATGATGATGAAACAGGGAAATCAGGCTTTCAAAATCGAGAAACACACCCACAACTATCCGCACTGCTGGCGCACCGATGCTGTACTACCCGCTCGACAGCTGGTTTATCCGCTCGACAGCCTGCAAGGAGCGCATGATAGAGCTGAACAAGACCATCAACTGGAAACCCGAATCGACCGGCTCGGGACGGTTTGGCAAATGGCTCGAAAACCTGAACGACTGGAACCTGAGCCGCTCGCGCTACTGGGGCACACCGCTGCCTATCTGGCGGTCGGAAGAGGGTGAAGAAAAATGTATCGGATCGCTCGAAGAACTCTATCAAGAGATAGAAAAATCGATAGCCGCCGGCTATATGAAAGCCAATCCTTATAAGGAGAAAGGTTTCGTTCCCGGAATTTATACCGCTGAGAACTACGACAAAATCGATTTGCACCGTCCCTATGTCGACGACATCATACTCGTATCGGAGAGCGGCAAACCCATGAAACGCGAGAGCGACCTTATCGACGTATGGTTCGACTCGGGTTCGATGCCCTACGCGCAGATACACTATCCGTTCGAGAACAAGGAGTTGCTCGACAGCGGCAAAGTATACCCGGCCGATTTCATCGCCGAGGGCGTCGACCAGACGCGCGGCTGGTTCTTCACGCTGCATGCCATCGCCTCGATGATTTTCGACAAAGTGGCCTACAAAACCGTTATCTCCAACGGTCTGGTTCTCGACAAGAACGGAAACAAGATGTCAAAACGACTCGGCAATGCCGTCGATCCCTTCTCGGCCATCGAGAAATATGGCTCCGACCCTCTGCGCTGGTATATGATTACCAATTCTTCGCCGTGGGACAACCTCAAATTCGACCTCGACGGAGTAGAAGAAGTACGGCGAAAATTCTTCGGGACACTCTACAACACCTACTCGTTCTTTGCCCTCTATGCCAATGTCGACGGATTTACTTTCGCCGAGCCCGAAATTCCGATAGCGCAACGGCCCGAAATTGACCGGTGGATTATCTCCCTGCTCCATTCGCTGATAAAGGAGGTAGACGGCTATTACAACGATTATGAACCCACCCGTGCCGGACGTGCCATCTCCGACTTTGTCAACGACAACCTCAGTAACTGGTATGTTCGCCTCAACCGCAAACGTTTCTGGGGTGGAAATATGGACAACGACAAACTCTCGGCCTACCAGACACTCTACACCTGCCTCGAAACGGTAGCTGCTCTCATGGCCCCCATCGCTCCGTTCTTTGCCGACAGACTCTATACCGACCTTACATACGTAACCGGACGTGCCAGCCAGTCGGTACACCTCAGCGACTTCCCCCGCGCCGACGAGTCGGTCATCGACAAAGCTCTCGAAGAGCGCATGAAAGATGCCCAAGACATCACCTCTATGGTGTTGGCTCTGCGACGTAAAGTAAACATCAAGGTGCGCCAACCGCTCACGACTCTCATGATTCCTGTCATCGATGCCAAACAGCAACAAGACATCGAGTCGGTCAAAGAACTTGTTCTGAATGAAGTCAACGTCAAAGAAATGCTGTTTGCCGACAATGCCGCAGGTATTCTGGTAAAACGCGTAAAACCCGATTTCAAAAAATTAGGCCCGCGTTACGGAAAGATTATGAAGCAATTAGCTTCAAAAATAGCGACCATGTCGCAAGACGACATATTACGGTTTGAGAAAGAAGGCAAATTCACCTTCGACATCGACGGTCAACAAGCTGTCGTTGAAACCGGTGATGTGGAAATCATCTCCGAAGATATTCCCGGATGGTTGGTTGCCAACGAAGGCCGACTTACCGTAGCTCTCGACATCACCGTCACCGAAGAGTTGCGTCGCGAAGGTATTGCCAGAGAATTAGTAAACCGCATACAGAATATCCGTAAGTCGAGCGGATTCGACATCACCGACAAAATCCATGTACAACTCACGCGGAACGATGAGACCGACCCTGCCGTAGAGGAATACAAAGATTACATCGCAAAACAGGTTCTTGCCGAAAGCATTACTTTATGCGACACGCTAGACTCTGCCGGTGCCGAACTCGATTTTGAGACCTTCACCATACAAGCAGCCATAAAAAAAGCCTAATCTTGATTTTGCCCCGTATTATTTTGTAATATGGGGCAAATCTTTTTACCTTCGCAACGAAAAATAAAAACCAAATAAATCTAATCATGGGAAAGAAAACACGTTATTCCGACGCTGAATTGGAAGAATTTCGCGCTATTATTCAGGAAAAACTCGAAAAAGCATATAAAGACTATGAATTGTTGAAGGCTTCGGTCATGAACGCCGACGGTAACGATACCAGCGACACCTCCCCTACGTTCAAGGTTCTGGAAGAGGGTGCTACCACATTGTCGAAAGAGGAAGCCGGACAACTGGCCCAGAGACAAATGAAATTCATACAGCACCTGCAAGCCGCGCTGGTACGCATCGAAAACAAGACCTACGGCATCTGCCGCGAAACGGGCGAACTGATACCGAAAGAGCGTCTCTATGCCGTGCCTCACGCCACGCTGAGTATCAACGCGAAGAAAGAACAGAAATGACAAAACGGCAAATTGCACTTATCTCCATATTTTTGATACTGGTCGTCGATCAGATATCAAAAATATGGATTAAGACTCATTTTACGCTGGGCGAATCCATCACGGTATTTCCGTGGTTTCGTATTCTATTCGTCGAGAATAACGGAATGGCATTCGGTATCGAGCTTTTCGGGAAATTGTTTCTCAGCCTGTTCAGAGTTGCAGCCATTGCCGTAATCGGGTACTATCTATACAAACTCACCCGCCTGAGCCACTACAAAAAAGGATTTGTAATCTGTATATCTCTCATTTTTGCCGGAGCACTGGGCAATATCATCGACTCTCTCTTTTATGGCCTGATATTCAGCGAATCGACTTACTACACAGTCGCCTCGTTCATGCCCGAAGGTGGCGGATATGCCCCGTTTTTATACGGTAAAGTTGTGGATATGCTCTACTTTCCGATGTTCGGATTCTACTGGCCGGAGTGGGTACCGTTTATCGGCGGCGAATACTTTGAATTCTTTCACCCGATATTCAATATCGCCGACTCTTCCATTTCGATAGGAGTCATCATTCTTTTGTTGTTTTACAGGCACACTTTCACGTCGTCTCTATCAGAGATGTTCCCTTCGAAATCATCTAAATAAACTTCAAATGTTCAAGGTAAGGCACACAATATACGTTGGAATATGTTTCTTGCTCTTCATCACGACAGCATGTGAACAGACTCCATCATATATTATTGCCCCAGAACAAATGGAAACCCTCCTCGTCGACATACATAAAGCCGAAGCCATATCCGACAACATACCTCAATACGCCACCAACGAAGCCAAAGAGCAATTGCAGCAATCTGTATTCGACCGCCACGACGTAACCCAGGCCCAGTTTGACACTTCGTTAATTTGGTACAGCGAACACATGACCAAATACTCTCAGATATACGAACGAGTTACTGCCCGACTGAAAGAAGAAGACGATGCCGTAAAGACACTCCTTGTGGAACAGAAAAGTTCGCCGCTTACCCGACCGGGCGACTCCATTGACGTATGGAACAAAGACCCCTATTTCATGTTTGAGCCGCGGCTGTATCGCCACGTCCTCCTCTTCAATATATTGGCCGACGACAATTTCCGCGAAGATGATCATTTCTTGCTCTCGGTCAATTTTTCCCAACTTCCCAAAGGCACTGTCGACAAGGCCCGTCTCACTCTGGTCATAAAACATCGCAATGATTCAATCTATACTGTCACAAAAGAGGTTTCACACGACGGTCTTATTACCATAGAGGCTCAGGCACAACACGACCGTGTAACTCGTGTCATGGGGAGCATAGAGGTACCGCTGCACCCTATGTGGCAAGAGAGTTATGCCGATGACATATCTTTATTGCGCATTCGTCACAAAAATCGTCCGAACCTACCTCGTCCATGACGGCCTACACCTATTTATCTCATTTTGTCTGTTGGGAAAAAGGCGTATCCCGCCTTCATTTGGTACACGTCGATACTGACAGTCATTCAGTGACGGTCAAGCCCTATGATAGAGAATGTGCCGATACGCGCTTTTGTGACGGACTGTTGCTAGTCGCCAACGCAGCATTTGAAACCGAAAAAGCCTCGCTCATTGCCCAGATAAAATCAAAGAGCCTCTTTACCCTACCCCAACTGGCTGACTATTTTTCTCGCACGGCACTTCATAATCGTTACTGCACCCGACCCGCAATCAGATTATATACCCTTATTCCGCAACAGCAAAAGCAAGAAATTTCCGTACAAGAAATATTGCGATTATAATCTTGTTCCTATTTTTCATTGTCTTCTCCGAATAAAAAATATTTTCTTATCTTCGTAGAGAAAAAATTAAACTCAAATGCCATGAGATTAGCCATTGTTGTCCCCTGCTATAATGAAGAAAAAGTTATCTCCGAATCAGCCAGGCGACTTACCAACGTTCTTCACACTCTGATAACAAACAAGAAAATCGAAGATAACAGTTTCATTCTCTTTGTTAATGACGGGAGTAAAGACAATACGTGGCCTATGATAGAAGATCTCTATACCAAAGACAAACACATCTTTGGCCTCTGTCTGGCATTAAACCGAGGGCACCAAAATGCCCTACTGGCAGGCCTCATGTGTGCCAAAGACATTTGTGACGCTGCAATCTCTATTGATGCCGACCTGCAAGACGATGTCAATTGCATCGAATCCATGGTCGACGCTTACCTGCAAGGATTCGATATCGTCTATGGTGTGCGCAGCTCTCGGAAAAGCGATACGTTCTTCAAACGGACCACTGCATTGGCTTTTTACCGGCTTATGTCATGGCTCGGAGCAAAATCGGTCTATAATCACGCCGACTATCGCTTGATGAGTCGTCGCGCCTTACAACATTTGGCTCTCTATCCTGAACGGAATCTTTTCTTGCGGGGCATTATTCCCACCATCGGGTACAAATCGACTTGTGTTTATTACAAGCGAAACGAGCGATTTGCCGGAGAGTCGAAATACCCGTTACGCAAAATGATTAATTTTGCCATAGAAGGTATTACATCTTTCTCGGTAAAACCCATACGACTCATCTCTTCCATGGGTTTTCTCATTCTGTTCATCACCCTTATCATGGCCATATACACGCTGGTATCGTTTTTCATGGGAGATACCGTCGAGGGGTGGGCCTCACTCATGCTCTCGCTTTGGTTCCTGGGCAGCGTACTGCTTATTGCCATAGGCACCATAGGGGAATATATCGGAAAGATATACATCGAAGTAAAACATCGCCCCCGCTATACCATTGAAACCTTTCTGACTCACGACCACGACGATAAGGAGTAGAAAGATACTTAAATAAAAAACAGAAAAGGCGATAACAATCAAGTTATCGCCTTTTCTATTAAATAACCTTCTTTATAAGGTGGGTAATTATTTCTCGTAAAGACCGGCAACAAATTTGGCCAGCTCTTCACCTCTCAGATCCTGTGCAATAATCTTGCCTTCGGGATCGATGATATACATACGAGGAATACCTGTTACATTGTAACGTTTGGCAGCAGGACAATTCCAGCCTTTCAGCGAAGATACGTGATGCCAGTCCATATCGTTCTTCTTGATAGCAGCTTTCCACGGGCCAACGGTCTCATCGAGCGAAACGCCGAAGATTTCGAAACCTTTGTCGTGATATTTCTCATAGATAGCCTTTACATTGGGTACTTCGCGCAAGCAGGGGCCACACCAAGAAGCCCAGAAGTCGAGCAGTACATAGTGTCCACGCAGGCTATACAGCGACAGTTCGGTGCTATCGGGAGTCATCAGTTTGATGTCAGGAGCCGTTCCACCTACCGATACACTGGCCAGTTCGTCGATAGCCGTTTTCAGTTCAATACCGGGATTCGACTGTTTTACGCGGTCGGTCAGTTTGGCATAAGCGGCCTCTACTTCATCGAAAGATTTATTTTGAATCATATACTCTTTGATGAAATATGCAACGCCATAATTGTTCTTGGCCGAATCGACATAGTTGGCCATCGACTCTTGCATTTTTTCCTCAATCATAGTATACACAGCAACGGCAGAATCTATCGACATGCTCTTATCCTCTCCTGAGAGAATGTTCGAGAATGTAAACATTTTTCCCAATGACATGAAAGCCGAAGCCATAATCAGATCATATCCATTTTCATAGGCAATCTGTTCATCGCCTTCAGCCTTAATAGCAAGCACTTCCTGTACTGTACTATCTTTGGCTGTACGAGTTTCCATTGCTATGGTTACACTCACCGGCACATCCGAAACAAGAATAACTTTTTTAGCTTCGTTGGCAGCATTTACCTCATAAAGGTCAACTTTATTGGCCAACGAGAACGAGAAAGAGCCATCGGCAGCCACTACGGTCGAGTCGATAACCTGAGCCTCTTTCTCCACTTTCTTTTGCAGATAGACCGTTTTTCCGGCCCCCTCTTTCCATGTACCGTCAACGACATATTTTTCGGTACAAGCCGAGAGACTTAAAACGCCGATAAAGGCGACAGCGGTTAAATTCGTCAGTTTCATTTTATAAAAGATTTATGATATACAATAGCCCCTGCCCAAATGGGCAGGGGGCTATGCACTTTTTATTGTTTGTCGGTGAGGACGACACCATAGTTGGCGAAGTACTCTTTGCAAAGTTCTACACGAGCTTTGATGTCGGGCAATACATCGTTTACGGTCTTGGCATTTTCGCCACTCAGATATTCAGTCGGGAAGGGAGAACCCTCTTCGGTATCAGCTTTGTCGAGAGCATC
>CAJLYN010000014.1 GCA_905210875.1 uncultured Bacteroides sp.
GGGCCTACCGAGCCAAAGAAGCCGGTTTTCGCACCCATTTTCTTGTGTGCCTAGGCAGCGCCTTGTTCATGGTCGTGTCGCAATACGGATTTTCTGACGTTTTACAAGAAGGTATCACTCGCTTCGACCCAGGACGCATAGCAGCACAAGTGGTAAGCGGTATCGGATTCATTGGTGCCGGCACCATCATTATACACCGACAATTTGTGCGCGGGTTGACCACTGCAGCCGGCTTGTGGGCAACGTCGGGAATAGGTCTGGCCATCGGAGGCGGTCTATACTGGTTGGGCATCGCTGCTACGGCCTTCACACTCCTCGGCCTGGAATTGCTCACCATTCTGTTCAAGAAAACCGGCATTCACAGTTGCAGCATCAAATTCTCGACCGGAATCTATGAGAATATAGCCAAGACAACTGAGATGATACGCCAACAAGAGGGACGCATCACCTCATACGAAGCCGAAGAGCGCACCATTGGTAATGACAAACGATATTACGTATCCATCATCATTCGATACAGTTCTCCGAAAGAAGAATTTAATATCTATCAATACTTACAACAGCTTCCCGATCTTTTCATCGAAAAAATCGAATAAGCAAAAAAATGAATAAAAACCAATGCCCTCTTCTTACCAACAAATGTGTAAAATATACAACAAAAAACTTTTAACAAACTAATAAAAGTTTTGCTTTATGTTTTTTTATTCACTAACTTTGCTGCACAGAATTCCATTCTTAAACAATGAAGTTTGTTTAAATCCCCAAACAATTCTCTCAATGAAATCGATTCACTGAGAGTTTAGAGAGTTCGGTCCGCGAGGATAGACTTTTTATTCTATTAGAGCATCTTTTGCAGGAATTCTACCTGTAAAAGGAAAGTGCCATTGTCTGAGATAGATAATGGCACTTTTTATCAAACAAAATAAATCATTATCTTTCATAAAATAACGACTGTACGTAGACACAATCTAAACAATTTAGCCTTTTTCGCTGTATCTTTGCCCAGTCAATATATAAAGGACCTCCATGATAAAGTGTGTTTTACCCGTACTTGAAATGAGTTGTGCCGTATGTGCGAACAATGTCGAAACAACGGTAAAAAAATTGCCCGGTGTACTCTCAGCCGCCGTCAATTTTGCCAGCGAAAACCTTGTTCTTACCTACGACCCTTCAGTCATCACCCTCGAAGAAATTGCTGCGGCAGTAGAAGCTGCCGGATACGGTCTCGTCATCAGTGAAGAAGAAAAAGAGAAACAACGCGAGGCGGCCGCCACTAGGCACTACAAGTCGCTTCGCAACCGAGTCATTGTGGCATGGGTTTTTGCCTTAACCCTCATGATAATATCGATGAGTTGTATGCATACTCCTCATATCGAATGGATTTTGTTAGTGCTCACATTACCCATCATACTATATTCGGGACGGAGTTTCTATGTCCACGCTTGGAAACAACTACAACAACGCACGGCAAATATGGATACTCTCGTAGCTCTGAGTACCAGCGTCGCCTTTCTGTTCAGCCTGGCAATGACCCTTTTTCCTCAATATTGGAACAGTCGAGGTATTGAGACCCACGTCTACTATGAAGCCTCGGGTATGATTATTGCCTTTGTACTCATAGGGAAACTCATGGAAGAGCGGGCTAAACGCAATACCTCTTCGGCCCTGAAAAGCCTGATGAATCTGCAACCGCAAACAGCACTGAAAATCACCGAAGACGGAACACAAGAGGTACATATTGCCTCATTGAAGAAAGGAGACCGCATCTTGGTGCGCCCAGGAGAAAAGGTAGCCGTCGACGGAGTGGTCGTACACGGCGAATCGTTTGTCGACGAAAGCATGATCAATGGCGAACCCATACCGGCCGGCAAAGCCCAAGGTGACAACGTGCTGGCCGGTACCATCAATCGCGACGGAGCGCTTACCATCGAGGCACAGGCCGTTGGGGCACAAACTCTCCTCGCCCAGATTGTGCGCCAAGTGCAGGAGGCACAAGTCAGCAAGGCTCCAGCCCAACGGCTGGCCGACCGTGTCAGTCGCCGTTTTGTGCCTACAATCATCATACTGGCCTGCCTTACCTTTGCCGGCTGGCAATGTTTCTACTCAGGCGACAACGTTCTTGCGCACAGTCTGTTGACAGCCGTATCGGTACTGGTCATCGCTTGCCCCTGTGCCTTGGGACTGGCCACCCCCACGGCCTTGATGGTAGGCATAGGCAAAGCTGCCGGCGAACATATTCTCATCAAAGATGCCGTCGCACTGGAAAAAATGGGGCAAGTCGACTGTATGGTACTCGACAAGACGGGTACACTCACGCAGGGACATCCCGAAGTGGTCGATGTGGTGTGGCTTCAACCCGAAGAGCAATACGCCGCTCCTCTTGTGGTGGCCGAAGAGCAATCGCAGCACCCGCTGGCCAAAGCCATTGCAACTCACTGGGAAAGTCATATAGAGAGCCGGCCTGTCATTGACCGATATGAAAATGTATCGGGTAAAGGCATCGAATTTGAAATCCAGGGTGAAACACTGCGCATCGGCAACCGGGCATTCGTAACGGCATCATCACTCAATCCCGATACCGAAACAAAAATTGCCACATGGCAAAGCGAAGGAAAAAGCATTGTCTTCTACGGCAACCACGAGGGTATCATTGCCATTATCGCCATTGCCGACAAGATAAAGGAGTCGTCGCATGAAGCTGTTGCCCGTCTGCAACGACTCGGCATCGAAGTATATATGCTCACCGGCGACGACTTGGCAACAGCCAGTACCGTAGCCGGGACAGTAGGCATATCTCACTTCAAGGCCAATGCTCTGCCTCAAGACAAGGAAGACTTTGTGCTCACATTGCAGAGCGAGGGGAAAACCGTCGCCATGGTAGGCGACGGCATCAACGACTCACAGGCCTTGGCCCGTGCCGATGTAAGCATTGCCATGGGGCAAGGTACCGATATTGCCATGCAGGTGGCCATGGTTACACTCATGAACTCCGATCTCAACCTTCTCACACGTGCCGTCGTACTCTCTCGCAGCACCATGCGCATCGTACGGGAAAATCTCTTCTGGGCCTTCATCTACAATGTTGTGTGCATACCGGTAGCCGCCGGGGTACTGTTCCCGATTAACGGCTGGCTGCTCAATCCCATGTGGGCCAGCGCCGCAATGGCATTCAGCTCGGTATCGGTAGTGCTCAACAGCCTGCGACTGAAATGGAAATAATTTTTAATAATCTCTCAAACACATAAGAGTCAACAAAAAATCAAAACTTCATAACCTTCCAATCAATAACATTATGGAAACTAGAAAATTCAAAACAAATGCCAAATGTGGAGGCTGTGTCGCCAAAATCGAAGCCTCTCTCAATACGGCCGTAGCCCGTGACCAGTGGAACATCGATCTCACGACACCCGACCGTATACTTACCATCACCTGCGACCTGAGCGACGACGACATCGTGCGTCTCGTCACCGCAGCCGGCTTCAAAGCCGAAAAGATAGGTTAAGTCACTTCAAAGAAACCTCGACATCATGCGATGTCGAGGTTTTATTCCCGTCAATGGAAAAAAATAATCGGCAAAAGTGTAACTTTCGTTCTGCGTTTGCGTCTAAAAGATAAAACCATCAACACCCATGCCATGAAAAAACTCTATCTGCTTCTATTGCCCTGCCTTCTGCTGGCCGTAGCCTGCAACCGCGGTCTTACCATCGAACAACCTGAAATAACCCATAATTTTTCCACCAATAACCTAGTCCTTGAACGCATCGTGCGTACCTCCGAGGCAACACGTCTCGACCTGACCGTGTGCTGCCTGCCGGGAAGCCGATTCTCGATATCGCCCGAAACACACTTGAAAAGTTCAAAGGGGGAAAAAACATATGCTCTCATCGGTGCCGAAGGCGTCGAGATAGGCAAGAAGATGCAATCCGACTCGACTGGGCTGACGGCTGTCTCCCTGTTTTTCGAACCGCTGGCCGACGATGAAGAACAAATCGACTTCATCGAGAGCGAAGAGTGGCAACTCCTCGGTATCAACCTGTCCCCGCAAAAGAAACCGGCCAAAATCGAATGCCTCATCGAAGGGACGGTCTCAGGCCGCCCCCAAAGCACGGCCATCTTGCTCAACAGCCCCGAAGAGGTGTTCAACCGGTACAAAAAAGGGAATATCGTCATCCCCATACGCAACAGAAAATTCTCATACCGGCTGTATACCGACACCTGCACGGTCTATGGGCTCTGCTTCAACGACGAGTGGATAAACGGCCATGCATACATCAAAGATTTTTTTGCCGAACCGGGACGCCTCGTGCTTACCATCAAAGACGATAACACTTTTCGTGTCGAAGGGGGTAAACTCAATGATGAGTACCAACGGCTCTACTCCTATGGACAGGAACGTATGCGCCCCCTCTACGACAGACGCGACTCTCTCGATAAAGCCCGGAAATTATACACACCGGAGGTCTATGCCCTCTTCGACGAAATGGATTCCTGCACCGACCGCTCCAGACGGAACTTGCTGAGCGAGAAATTCCAAAACCTGCGGGTCGACGGGAAAGCATACAGCCGGGAAGGCGATGCCTTGGATAAAATGGCACAAAAACTCTTAAACGAAATCGAAGAATGGGAGTCTGCCCAAATCAAGGAACACCCCTCCTTGGTCACCTACTACCTGCTACACGAAAAGCTGAAAGCGTGCATTATCTATGACAAACAGCCGGCACCCGATTCTCTGGTCGATGTTTACCGTACCCTGTACCTCCCCTCCTATCCCGAACACCCTTTCACCCGGGAAATCGAAACGTACCTCCAATCGCAACAGACATTTGTCGGCGGTAAATACATCGACCTCGTTCTGCCCGATACCACAGGTACACCACACCGGCTCTCGGAGCTATTACAGGGCAGCAAGATTGCCCTCATCGACTTCTGGTCGATTCACTGCGGCCCCTGCCGCCGCACCTCAAAGGCGATGATTCCCGTGTATGAAAGGTACAAGGACAAGGGATTCTGCATCGTCGGTATCAGCCGCGACGGCATGCAACAGATGATACGGGGCATACGCCATGACGGCTATCCGTGGATAAACCTTATCGACGAATATAACAAAAACCAAATATTCAAAAGTTACGGTATCGACAATTCGGCCGGTTACACATTTCTGGTCGACAGTTGCGGTACCGTCATCGCCGCCGGCGCTTCGGCCGAAGAGATGACGGCCATCGTCGAAAAATATTGCCGGTAAAACACATAGCCGGGGCTTCTCCGGGCCGCAGAGAGTACCGGACAAGGCGTTCAGGCCCGACGCAACCATTCTCCCCCAATCGGTCCGTAACTCATTCCGAGATACGGACCGATTAATTATACCCGATTTTCAGAGTCTTTAACACTTCGCCGTAAAACCTTGACAGTGGTTGGGAGTCTAACAGTAAAAAACACTTAAACGCTATTCTCCTGTCATGAAAAAAATGATTCTGCTTGCTCTGTCCCTCGTGTGGATAGCAAGCGCAACGGCACAGATTCGCTCGGACTACCGCGAAAAAGAGATGAGTTGGACCCGCACGGCCAAACGTATCGACGACCGATTCTTCTATCTCTACACCAACGAAGCCAAACGCATCGCCGACAATCTGGTACTCTACCAGCTCGAGTCGGGTGCCTGGCAAAAAAATGTCTACTTCCCGGCCGAAATCACCGCCGAGCAGAAGAAAAAAATCTCAGCCAACAAGAAACACGTTGAATGGGGTACCATCGACAACGGCTCTACCACAACCGAAATCATCTATCTCTCGAAAATGTACAACGTCGTACGCGATGAGAAATATAAGAAAGCGGCTCTGAAAGGAATTGAATACCTGCTCGAAGCGCAATACGAGAACGGCGGATGGCCCCAGTTCTACCCCAATGCCAAAGGGTATGCCCGGCACATTACCTACAACGACAACGCCATGGTGAACGTGATGCGGGTACTGTGCAAGACATCTTTGAATACGACCCGCTTTACTGGTATGTACCCACATCACTGCGTGAGAAAGCCAAGGCAGCCTTTGACAAAGGCGTGCAATGTATTCTCGCCACCCAGGTAGTGCAAGACGGCAAGCCCACCGTATGGTGTGCCCAGCACGACTTTGAAACGCTGGCACCGGCCAAGGCACGTGCCTATGAACTGCCCTCGCTCAGCGGACAGGAATCGGACAACATCGTGCTGCTGCTCATGGATATTCCCGACCCTTCGCCCGAGATTGTAGCCGCCATAGAGAATGCCATCGCCTGGTTTGAGAAATCGAAAATCGAGGGTATCCGCCTTGAATATTACCGCAACGACGAGGGCAAACGCGACTACCGCGTTGTGGCATGCGAGAAATGTCCGGTGCTGTGGGCCCGCTTCTATGAACTCGACACCAACCGCCCTTTCTTCTGCGACCGCGACGGCATCAAGAAGTATGACGTGTCGCAAATCGGACACGAACGGCGCACAGGATACAGCTGGTACAACAACGACGGCCGTTACGTTCTTGCCCGCTACAAAATGTGGAAACGGGAAATGGGCGACAAGATGGCCCGCCCCCAAGGAGCGAAAAGGGACCGCCGCTAAACCGGCATATCCATAGATATTTCACAAGCCGCAAAAAACATAAAGGGCCACCCTTGTCGAGGGCTGCCCTTTGTTGTCATTGAGTTACCGTATCCTGCGAGATTCCATATCACAGATTGAAAAGTCGCTTATATAGGTCTCGTCCGGAAGTGGTAGTTACCATCGTATCGAGATATTCAGCAGCCTTATCCATAGTATAATAACCTTCTATGAGATTTACGATGAGATCGGCCTCGAAGAGCGGTTCGAAATGCAATCGACGAGCAGCAGGCAACTGATGGTGAGACCCGACAACATCGGCCAGCCATACCTTTTCTTCCGCGGTGAGTCCGACCACCTCTTTCAGCCACTCAGCCACCATGCAACGACCGGTTTCCTGTTGATGTAACGGCCGGCTGTCGCCATACAGGCGCCGCGCCTCGGGACAACCTATATCGTGGAGCCAGGCAGCGATTTCGAGCAGGTCGGTACGGTGGCTGTCGCACTCCTCGCCCACGGCAATAAGCCGGGTGTAAGAAGCAACCGCCTGAGTGTGAACAATCTGTTCATACGTCGGCGGGTTGCCGATATAATAATCAACAACCCGCCGTGCTATAAGGTCTTTTAAATTCCATTGCATAATGCAGCGATTCAAAAGATGGTTTTACAACGTTACTCCTGTTTTGAAGATGGCTATTTCGCGATAACCTTTCTTCTCATTGTTAACGTGTTCACCACTGGCCACAGCAATCACATATTGAATGAAACGCTCTACGACGGTTTCCATCTTTTCGCCATCGACAAGTGTTCCGGCATTGAAGTCGATCCAGCCGGGTTTGTGAGCAGCCAAGTTGCTGTTGGTCGAAATCTTCATCGTGGGAACATAGGTTCCGAAAGGTGTTCCACGGCCCGTGGTGAAGAGTACCATCTGGCAACCCGACGAAGCAAGTGCCGTAGCAGCAACCAAGTCGTTACCGGGCGCACTGAGCAGGTTGAGACCTTTGGTTTTGAGACGTTCGCCATACATCAACACGTCACGCACAATCGATTTACCGCACTTCTGCGTGCAACCGAGCGACTTGTCTTCCAGGGTAGAGATACCACCTGCCTTGTTTCCGGGTGAGGGGTTTTCATACACCGGTTGATTGTTGGCCATGAAGTAGGCCTTGAAGTCGTTGATGAGATGAACGGTCTTTTCAAAAAGTTCAGGAGTGGCACAACGGTTCATGAGTATGGTCTCGGCACCGAACATTTCGGGAACCTCGGTAAGTACCGTAGTACCGCCTTGCGACACGAGGAAGTCGGAAAAGACACCCAACAAGGGGTTGGCCGTGATACCCGAGAATCCGTCGGAACCTCCACATTTGAGGCCCACACGCAACTCGCTCAGAGGCACATCGACGCGTACATCTTTCGAGGCTTTGGCATAGAGGTCACGCAGAAGAGACATGCCGGTCTCGAACTCATCGTCGACTTTCTGGCACACCATGAATTTTACGCGTTCTTCATCGACCGGACCTACCAGCTCCTTGAAGGCGTCCATCTGATTGTTCTCACAACCGAGACCAACAACCAACACGGCTCCGGCATTGGGGTGCTTCACCATGTCGCGCAACACCTTGCGGGTGTTTTCGTGGTCGTTGCCGAGCTGCGAGCAGCCGTAATTGTGGGGGAATGATACAATGGCATCGACACCCTTGCCGCCGGTTTCCTGACGCAAAGCCTCGGCCAGTTGATTAACAACACCGTTGACGCACCCGACAGTAGGGATAATCCATATTTCGTTACGGACGCCCACCTCGCCGTTTTTCCGGCGGAAGCCTTTGAAGGTCAATCCACGGTCGGGTTGGGATACGTCGACCAGTTTCGGAGTATAGGTGTATTCGAGCAATCCTTCAAGATTGGTTTTGATGTTTTTCTCGTTGACCCAAGCGCCACGAGCGATAGCCGTCCGCGCATGTCCGATGGGGTAGCCATATTTAATAACATTTTCGTCGGCGGCAAAGTCTTTCAAAGCCACTTTGTGACCAGCGGGAATGTCTTCGACTACGACGATTTCGGCACCGTCGACCGTAAGCCGGTCGCCCTTTTTCAAGGGGTCGACGGCTACGACAACGTTATCTGAAGGATTGATTTTAATAAAACGTGAGCTCATAAAATAGAATTAGAGTATGGTTTTCACTGTTTCGAGCATACCTTTTTCCTGAATAGAATCGAGGTATCCTTTCACGGCATCGGTCAGGCCGGGAATATTATTGAGGTTTTCACCCCAAATCGATTCCGCAGCCAATACGCCTTCGGTCACTTTACGAGTATCGCCGGTAGCCCACAAATCTTTGAGCAGTTGCATGATTTCGGGAGCATCGTTGGGAACGATTTCGGCACCGTCGGCACGCACACCGCCCTTGTAATAGGTGATAATGGCAGCCAGACCCAGCACAAGACCCTTAGGCAGTTCACCCTTGCGTTCGAGATAAACTTTCAGGCCGGGCAGGTCGCGGGTCTGGTATTTGGGGAAGGAGTTGAGCATGATAGAGGTTACCTGGTGGTCAACAAACGGGTTGTTGAAACGTTCGAGCACGTCTTCGGCAAATTTCTTCAATTCGTCTTTCGGAAGGTTAAGGGTCTCCATCAACTCGTCGAACATGACTTTGTGAATGTATTTACCAATTACCTCATGCTGGCAAGCGTCACGCACGATGTTGATGCCCGACAGGTAGGCCACAGGCGAAAGCACCGTGTGCGGGCCGTTGAGCAGGGTTACCTTGCGTTCGTGGTACGGCGCTTCGGAGGGAACGAACAATACGTTGAGACCGGCCTTGTCGGCGGGGAATTCTTTGGCGACGCTCTCGGGAGCCTCGATTACCCAGAGGTGGAATATCTCGGCTTGAACCACCAGGTTGTCGTCGTATTGCAGTTTTTCCTTGATGGCGTCAATATCCTTGCGGGGGAAGCCCGGCACAATGCGATCTACGAGGGTAGCATACACGCCGCAAGCCTCTTCAAACCATTTTTTGAAGCCATCGCCGAGGTTCCACAATTCAATGTACTGATAGATGGTCTCTTTGAGTTTGTGTCCGTTGAGGAAAATCAACTCACAGGGGAAGATGATGAGACCTTTGCTCATGTCGCCGTTGAAAGTTTTGTAACGACGATAGAGCAGCTGAGTCAGTTTGCCGGGATAGGAAGAAGCGGGAGCGTCTTCGAGTTTGCAGGTGGGGTCGAAAGCGATACCTGCTTCGGTCGTGTTGGAAATCACGAAACGCATCTCAGGCTGATCGGCCAACTTCATGAATTCCTCATTCTGAGTATAGGGATTCAAGGCGCGGCTGATGACATCGATCATCGTCAGGCTGTTTACGACCTGACCTTTGTCGAGACCTTGCAGGTTGACGTGATAGAGGCAGTCTTGTGCGTTCAACATATCGACCATACCTTTTGCAATGGGTTGTACAACAACGACACTGCTATTGAAATTGGCTTTCTCGTCCATGTTGTAGATAATCCAGTCTACAAATGCACGCAGGAAGTTTCCTTCTCCAAATTGAATAATACGTTCGGGATATTTATTAGCCCGAGCAGTGGTTCTGTTAAGCGGTTTCATAGGTTTTTACGTTTAAATAAAATATGTATTTTAGAAAAGTTGAAAATCGGTATAATAGTCGATATTCTCTGCCGTAAGAATATCTATGGGCATGAAGTTTCGCCGCGGCACCTCTTTCTTGAAGACTTTATATTCGCACAAGGCTTTCATGCCCCGGTAGCCTTGCAACTCGGGCCGCTGCGAAAGCAGATAACGGATTTTTCCCTCCTTCAGAGCCTTGACATTGGGCAACAGCAATTCATATCCCAACAAGCGAAATGGCGACCGTTGCAAGTCGTCGAGATAATAGGCAATGCGAAAAGCTCGTGAATTAAAGGTTATTCCCTCTCTCACCTCGGGATACTGAATAAAGAAATCGCGAATGGTTTGCAGGTTCAACCGATCGTCGGAGGGATGCAACATAACCAACCGCAGACGATGGTGAGGCAAGTTTTCCTCGACATACTTCTGAAAACCTTGATAACGAAGGTCCGACTGGTTAGAACCGACATTTCCGTAACGGTTGATTTTGAAAACGGCAATATCTGGCTGCGGCTCAATGTCAGCCAGCAGCAGTTTGGCCGCCAAATATCCGCTTTGAAAGGAATCCATGCCGAAATATGACAATGCGTTGGCCTCGGCAATATCCGAATCGATAAAGACATAAGGTATCTCCCTCTTGTCGAGACGTGAAGCCAGAAACACCGAAGGGTCTCTAAATATCGGTGCCAACAGCACGGCATCGGGATTGAGATCCAACAAACGATCGGCCGAAGCCTCAAAATCGCGGCTGTCGTACTGGTCAAACAGTATCTGCTCGACATTGACATTCAGGCTGGCATACTCTTTTGCCGCCAAATCCACGCCACGCAACACCTCTATCCAATAATCATACCCGCCAGCCTTAGGCAATAGGGCCGCCACCTTATAATGACGCTTGGATGCCAAGGCAGAGGCATAGAGATTGGGTCGATAATCCAGTTCTTTCAAGACCGACTCTATTTTTTCTCGCGTCCGCCCCGATACTTCCCCCCTGTTGTGCAACACCCTATCGACGGTACCCGCCGATACGCCTGCCATACGGGCAATATCTTTAATCCGGATTTTATCCGAGTTTTTTTCCACGGCTTCTGCTAATTTTTCGTTTAAATAAAAACGGTCTTTTTGTTCTCGCAAATATATGGTTTTTATTTTGTACGTCAAAAAAAAATCGTAATTTCGTGCCCGAACACGGTACAATTACACGGGCATATTTTCTCATCGGATTCTGCCTCAACGCTGTGCCGCCAGCCATCTTTTCCGACGCTTTGGGTCGAGTGCCATTCTTTGGGTGCAGGCAAAAAGCCGGAGATTGTTGAAAATAAGATAAATGTCAATGAATATACTCTTTAAAACTTTATCGTTATGAAAAATTTTATGGACGAAAATTTCTTGCTGCAAACCCCTACCGCACAAGAATTATACCACAACCATGCGGCTAAAATGCCCATCATCGACTACCACTGCCACCTGATACCCCAAATGGTGGCCGACGATCACAAATTCAAATCGCTGACCGAAATTTGGCTCGGTGGTGACCACTACAAATGGCGCGCCATGCGTACCAACGGTGTCGACGAGCGCTATTGCACCGGCAAGGATACCTCCGACTGGGAAAAATTCGAGAAATGGGCCGAAACCGTACCTTACACCATGCGTAATCCACTTTACCACTGGACCCACCTCGAATTGAAAACCGCTTTCGGCATCAATAAAATACTCAGCCCCAAGACTGCTCGTGAAATCTACGATGAATGTAACGCCAAATTGGCCTTGCCCGAATATTCGGCTCGCGGCATGATGCGTCGTTACCATGTAGAAGTGGTATGTACCACCGACGACCCCGTCGATTCACTTGAATACCACATCAAGACTCGCGAGAGCGGATTTGAAATCAAAATGCTCCCCACTTGGCGTCCCGACAAAGCCATGGCCGTAGAGGTTCCCTCTGAATTCCGTGCCTATGTCGAAAAACTCGCCGAGGTAAGCGGTATCACCATTTCGACCTTTGACGACATGGTAGCTGCCTTGAAAAAACGTCACGAATTCTTTGCCGAGCAAGGTTGCAAACTCTCCGACCACGGTATCGAAGAATTCTATGCCGAAGACTATACCGATGCCGAAATCAAAGCCATCTTCAACAAAGTATATGGCGGCACCCAACTCTCGCACGAAGAGATTCTGAAATTCAAATCGGCCATGCTCATCGTATTTGGCGAAATGGACTGGGAAACCGGTTGGACTCAACAATTCCACTACGGTGCTATCCGCAACAACAACTCGAAGATGTTCAAGCTGCTCGGCCCCGATACCGGATTCGATTCCATCGGCGAATTCACCACAGCCAAAGCCATGGCCAAATACCTCGACCGTCTCAACAGCAACGGCAAACTCACCAAAACGATTCTTTACAACCTCAACCCCTGCGCCAACGAAGTGATTGCCACCATGCTCGGCAACTTCCAGGACGGCTCGATACCCGGTAAAATACAATTCGGCTCGGGCTGGTGGTTCCTCGACCAAAAAGACGGTATGGAGAAACAGATGAACGCCCTCTCACTGCTCGGTCTGCTGAGCCGCTTCGTAGGTATGCTCACCGACTCGCGCAGCTTCCTCTCCTACCCGCGTCACGAATATTTCCGTCGTACCCTCTGCAACTTGGTGGGCAACGATGTAGAAAACGGAGAAATACCTTATTCCGAAATCGATCGCGTACGTCAGATGATAGAAGACATCAGCTACTACAACGCTAAAAATTTCTTTCAATTTTAATCACAATCAAGACAAACTGCTATGAGCAAGAAAGTTGTTACCTTCGGAGAAATCATGTTGCGTCTGGCAACTCCCGGTTATCTCCGTTTTTCACAAGCCAAAGAATTTACCGCCACCTTCGGCGGGGGTGAAGCTAACGTCGCTGTTTCGCTCGCCAACTACGGCCTCGACGCTGAGTTCGTTACCCGTATGCCCAAAAACGATATCGCCAAAGCTTGCGAGATGGACCTCCACAAGTATGGCGTTAAAACCGATAACTTCATCTATGGCGGTGACCGTCTCGGTATCTATTTCCTCGAAACCGGTGCCGTGGCTCGCGCCAGCAAGGTCGTTTACGACCGCGCTCACTCGGCTATAGCCGAAATCAAACCCGGCATGATCGACTGGGAAAAGGTTTTTGAAGGAGCCGACTGGTTCCACTGGACCGGCATCACTCCTGCCCTCTCACAAGGTGCCGCCGATGCCTGCCTCGAAGCTATCAAGGTGGCCAACAAACTCGGTGTTACCGTTTCCTGCGACCTCAACTACAGAAAGAACCTCTGGAAATACGGAAAGTCGGCTGCTGAAATCATGCCCGCTCTTGTTGAGGGTTGCGATGTCATTCTCGGTAACGAAGAAGATGCCGAAAAGGTATTCGGTATCAAACCCGAAGGTTTCGACGTGGCTCAGACCAACGGCGAAGTAAACGCTGCCGAATTTGAATCGGTTTGCACCCAGCTGATGAAGAAATTCCCCCGCGCCAAGAAAGTCATCATCACTCTTCGTGGTTCTATCAATGCCAACCACAACACCTGGGGCGGTGTGCTGTACAGCGACGGAAAACTGTACCAGTCGCGTCGCTACGACATCACCCACATTGTCGACCGTGTCGGCGGTGGTGACTCTTTCATGGGTGGTCTCATCTACGGATTGCTCACCTACACCGGTGACGACCAGAAAGCTCTCGACTTCGCTGTCGCTGCTTCTTGTCTCAAACACACCATCTACGGCGACTACAACATGGTGACCGTCGAAGAGGTTGAGAAGCTCATGAGCGGCGATGCTTCCGGCCGCGTGTCGAGATAGAGCCAACAGTTCCGAAATAAAACGTGCATAAATACACGACAATCATAATTATCCAAATAAAACAATTATGGCAAAATTTTCAAAAATCGAGGTTCTGCAAAAAATGGCCTCGACCGGTATGGTTCCGGTATTCTATCACAAAGATGTCGAAGTTGCCAAACAGGTAGTAAAAGCTTGCTATGAAGGTGGTGTTCGCGCATTTGAATTTACCAATCGCGGCGACTTTGCTCACGAAGTATTCGCCGAAGTAGTGAAATTCGCTGCCAAAGAGTGCCCCGAAATGGCCATGGGAGTAGGTTCGGTTGTAGACCCGGCCACCGCCGCTCTGTACATTCAGTTGGGAGCCAACTTCGTTGTAGGCCCGCTCTTCAACCCCGAAATCTCGAAAGTATGCAACCGCCGTCTTATCCCCTACACCCCGGGTTGCGGCTCGGTATCGGAAATCGGTTTCGCACAGGAACTGGGTTGCGACCTCTGCAAAGTATTCCCCGGAGATGTTCTCGGCCCGTCGTTTGTAAAAGGATTGAAAGCCCCGATGCCCTGGAGCAACATTATGGTAACCGGTGGTGTAAAACCGACCCGCGAAAACCTCGAAGGATGGTTCAAAGCCGGCGTTACCTGTGTAGGTATGGGTAGTAACCTCTTCCCCAAAGATGTCATTGCCGCCAAAGAGTGGAGTAAAATTACAGACCTCTGCAAAGGCGCCCTCGACATCATCAAAGAGATTCGCTGATAATATGTAAAGAAGACAGGTTTTCACAACCTGCCTTCTTTACTTTTTCTCTGTAACTTTTTTCACTTATCATAAAAACACATTTTATGGCTCAAACCTCAACAACAACAAAACTAGCAACCAACTGGCGATGGTGGATGTGTGTACTGCTGTTCGTAGCCACCACCGTCAACTACATGGACCGACAAGTGTTGTCGCTCACTTGGAAAGACTTTATCGCACCCGAATTTCACTGGACCGATAACGACTACGGAACCATTACTGCGACATTCTCTATCATTTACGCCGTTTGTATGCTCTTTGCCGGCAAATTCGTAGACTGGATGGGCACCAAGAAAGGTTACCTCTGGGCTATCGGCATATGGAGTTTTGGTGCATGCGCACACGCCCTCTGCGGCTGGCTCACCATGCATATCCAGGGATATGAAAGCGTAAAAATCATGACCGCCGTGCAATCGGGCACAACCGCAGCACTCGCCATTGCGACAACCAGTGTATGGCTCTTCATTGCTGCCCGCTGTATCCTCGCTCTCGGCGAAGCCGGCAACTTCCCCGCAGCCATCAAAGTAACCGCTGAATACTTCCCCAAAAAAGACCGTGCCTTTGCCACCTCTATCTTCAACTCAGGAGCTTCTGTTGGTGCACTTGTTGCCCCCGCCTCCATTCCTCTCTTGGCTCAATATTTCAAAGATCACGGCGTAGGTGGTGGTTGGGAAATGGCATTTGTCATCATCGGTGCCCTTGGATTCTTGTGGATGGGATTCTGGGTATTCATGTATGAGAAACCCGAGAAATCGAAACACGTCAACCAAGCCGAGCTCGATTATATTCTCCAAGACGATAAAGAAGCTGAAAAAACAGAAGAAAAGAAAAGCGAAGGTGCCGAAAAAACGATTCCCTTCTGGAAGTGTTTCTGCTACCGCCAGACATGGTCGTTCATCGTAGGTAAATTCTTTACCGATGGCGTATGGTGGTTCTACCTTTTCTGGGCACCTGCCTACTTCTCCGACCAATATGGTTATGAATCGAGTTCCGGAATGGGTATCGCACTCATCATTACGCTGTATGCCATCGTTACCGTACTCTCCATCTTCGGTGGTTACCTGCCCCGTCTCTTCGTCGAAAAGAAAGGTATGAACCCCTATGCCGGGCGTATGCTGGCCATGCTCATCTTTGCCTTCTTGCCCCTGCCCGCCCTCTTTGCACAAGGAGCCGGAGCCATCTCGGTATGGTGGCCTGCCATCATCATCGGTCTTGCCGGTGCCGGACACCAGGCTTGGAGTGCCAACCTCTTCTCGACCATCGGCGACATGTTCCCCAAAGGAGCCATCGCCACCATCACCGGTATCGGTGGTATGGCTGGCGGTGTAGGTTCGTTCCTCATCAACAAGGGAGCCGGAGCACTGTTTACTCACTCTGAAAACATGGGTGCAGCATTCCGCTTCCTGGGATTTGAAGGCAAAGAGGCCGGATATATGATTATCTTCTGCATCTGCGCCGTAGCCTACCTCATCGCATGGTTCATCATGAAAGCCCTCGTGCCCAAATACAAACCCATCGTTGTGGAATAACCAACAAGCAATATCTATTCATAAAAAAACCTCACCTCTAAAGGCGGGGTTTTTTTGTATATACCCCCGGACTCACTTATAAAAGACTCCCAGCACAATAGTCACGATACTTGCCAAATGCAATTACGCAGAGATACAATAGAGATAGGCAACAGAAAATATGGTATTATTCAAAGTTTGTTGTATTTTTGCAAAGAAGAGAACATATTTTTTACATAACCTCATTCACACTTTAAACACACAAACCGATATGAGAAAATTTCTGTTCACCCTGGCTATGGTCGGTGTCGTTTTCTCGACCGCAGCCCAAGAGCCCGAAAAGAAAGAGGAGAAAAAAGCGGAAGGCTATGTCTTTACCGACGTAAAGGTACTTCCCACCAATGCCATCAAGAACCAATACCGCAGCGGAACGTGCTGGTGCTTCTCGACCCTGTCGTTCCTTGAAGATGAAATACGCCGCGCCGGAGGTGGTGAAATAGACCTCTCGGAAATGTGGATTGTGCGTAACATCTACTTTGAGAAGGCAGTGAAATATGTACGCCTGCACGGCAGCCTCAACTTTGCTGTCGGCGGAGCCGCCCACGACGTAACCAACGGTATTCGCGACTACGGCATTGTACCCGAAGAGGTATATCCCGGACTGAACTACGGTACGGAATTGCCCGAATTTAACGAAATCGATGCCGTGCTGAAAGCCTATGTCGATGCCGTCATCAGCTCGGGCAACCGCGACAAGCTCACTACCGCCTGGCAAGAGGGTCTCAACGGTATTCTCGATGCCTACTTTGGCAAGATGCCCGAGAAGTTCACCTACAAAGGCAAGGAATACACTCCCAAGTCGTTTGCCGCTTCGCTGCCCATTAAGATGGAAGACTATGTCGATGTTACCTCCTACACACATCACCCCTTCTACTCGACTTTCGTACTTGAAGTACCCGACAACTGGTCGTGGGGATACAGCTACAATGTTCCACTCGATGACATGATGCGCATCATCGACAACGCCATTGAAAACGGTTACACCATCGCTTGGGGTAGCGACGTGAGCGAAAAGGGATTCAGCCGCACCAAAGCCATTGCCATCGTTCCCGAAGTCGACCTCGAAAGCATGGAGGGTACCGAGGCTTCGCGCTGGGGCGACCTCTCGCCGAGAGAACGTGAGAACATGCTCTACAAGTTTGACAAGCCCGGCAAAGAAAAGGTCATCACCCAAGAAATGCGTCAGAAGGCTTTTGACAACTACGAGACGACCGACGACCACGGTATGGTCATCATCGGAACAGCTGTCGACCAGAACGGAAATCCCTATTACAAGGTGAAAAACTCGTGGGGTGTAACAGCCTCGCCCTACGACGGCTACTACTACTTCTCGCGTCCGTTCGTGGCCTACAAGACCATGTCGTATATGGTAAACAAGAACGCCATACCCAAAGACATTCGCAAAGCGCTCAAAATAAAATAATTATTTCTGAGATTTCACTATCGCGGCGGAGGAATCAGCAAATTCCTCCGCCGCTTTCTTTCATCCGTCCTCGACGGAGTTCTCTTACCTTACACACTATGATAAAAGGATGGGGCCGAGTCTTTTTCGAGACTCGGCCCCGTCGCATTCATTCCAAGAAAAGAATTATTTGATAATATCAAGTCTCTTGAAACATTTCTCGATTTTCTCCAACGCATAGTCAACCTGCTCAAATGTATGGGTAGCCATGAGCGAGAAGCGGATAAGCGTATCTTCGGAAGGTACGGCCGGCGAAACCACCGGATTGACAAATATGCCCTCCTCGAAAAGGTCGCGCGTTACCATGAAGGTCTTGTTGTTGTCGCGTATGAAAAGCGGAATGATAGGCGTTGTGGTATTGCCTATCTCACAACCTATGCGGCGGAAACCGTCGAGAGCATAATGGGTAACGTCCCACAGATGTTGTATGCGCTCGGGTTCACTCTCGATAATGTCGAGGGCTGCCGATACGGCTGCCGTCGATGCCGGGGTGATACTGGCACTGAATATGTAGGAACGGGAATTGTGACGCAAATAATTGGCTGTTATCGAGTCGGTGGCAACAAAACCTCCCAGCGAAGCAAACGACTTGCTGAATGTTCCCATGATGCAGTCGACATCGTCGGTCACTCCAAAGTGGTCGCACACCCCACGGCCCTGACGGCCGAAAACTCCAATGCCGTGTGCCTCATCGACATATATCGAAGCATTGTATTTCTTGGCCAACTCTACGATGACCGGCAGGTTGGCTACATCGCCTTCCATACTGAAAACGCCATCTACTACGATAAGTTTAATAGCATCTTCTTTGCACGATTTAAGCGCCTTCTCGAGAGAAGCCATATCGTTGTGCTTAAATTTCAACGAATTGGAGAAACTCAGGCGACGGCCTTCTATAATCGAAGCATGGTCGAGTTCGTCCCATATAATGTAATCCTCACGGCCTGTCAGGCAGGAAATTACTCCCATATTCACCTGGAAACCGGTAGAATAGATAATGGCCTCTTCCTTACCTACAAAACGGGCCAATCGATTTTCTAGTTCCACATGAATATCAAGAGTACCGTTAAGGAACCGCGAACCTGCGCAACCGGTACCGTACTTCTTGATGGCGGCAATAGCAGCCTCTTTTATTTTAGGATGGTTGGTCAGTCCCAAGTAGCTGTTCGAGCCAAACATGAGGACTTTCCGACCGTTGATTATCACTTCGGTATCTTGTTCGCTTTCTATTTTCCGGAAATAGGGATACACGCCCTGCTCCCGCACCTCGTCCTGAATGTACCGCTGATAACATTTTTCGAAAATATCCATAGCTTCCTCCTTCGTTACAGAAGCGCTTCCAGCGCCAGCAGCACACGCTCCGCGCTGTCAAGCTCCGCGGGGGTGAACTGCGCGGCGGCCGTGCGGATCTTCTGCTGCAGCGCGTCTTCCTTGTCCTCGTCAAAATAACCGGTGAATTTTTCCGACGTTGTCAGCACGACCTCGCGCCGGTCACGGGCCTGCACGTGCTTTTCCAGATAGCCCTTCGCCGTCAGCTGGTTGACCTTATAGGTCGCGTTCGGCTGAGAAATGCCGATGGTCTCAGCAAACTGGGACACGGTCGGGCTGCCAAGCAGGTGGATGATGTCCGCGGAAAACGCCTCTGTCGCGCTGAGACTGCCA
>CAJLYN010000015.1 GCA_905210875.1 uncultured Bacteroides sp.
ATCTTGGCCTTTAAGGCTTTCGCATTGTGGAAGGCATTCCCCATCGTGCGGGAGTATATACCCTCGTCTACGGCCAGTTCGCTTTTCGAGGCCCGTCTTGCCTATGAAGAGATGGGCTCGCCGGCGCACACCTATGCCCCGGCGTACAGCGACAGAGAATTTCCCGAGATAATGGCATACAGCAGCCACATTACCTTCAACTCACTCTCGCAGTTTCATCATCACTATCCCACGGTAAAGGCTTCGGGACGGCACATCTCCTGCGGTTTGCGCATTAATCCCGAGTACTCCGATGTCGAGACTGCGCTCTATAATCCTTGCGCTCCCGGGAGCCGCCTCGGCGTTACGGCCGACCTTCTCGGCGATACTTTGCCCGAAGGGGTAGAGGGGCTGCACTTCCACACCTTGTGTGAGTCGTCTTCCTACGACCTGGAAAAGACGTTGAGCCATGTCGAGCAGCGGTTCGGCCATCTTCTTCCCCGTTTGAAGTGGATAAACATGGGCGGTGGGCATCTGATGACCCGCAAGGGCTATGACGTTGAACATCTGATTTCTTTGTTGAAGGACTTTAAAAGCCGTTATCCAGGCCTCGAAGTCATACTCGAACCCGGCAGTGCATTTGCCTGGCAGACCGGTGTGCTGGTAGCGACAGTTCTCGATATCGTCGAGAACCACGGCATTCGCACGGCTATTCTCGATGTGTCGTTTACCTGCCACATGCCCGATTGTCTTGAAATGCCCTACAAGCCTGTTGTACGCGGGGCTCTTGAACCGACCCCCGGTAAGCCGACCTATCGCTTGGGTGGAAATTCCTGCCTCAGTGGCGACTATATGGGCGACTGGTCGTTCGACCACGAATTGAAGGTGGGCGAGCGCATTGTCTTCGAAGACATGATACACTACACCATTGTTAAGACGACGATGTTCAACGGTATTTCTCACCCTGCGCTGGCTTTGTGGAGTGCCGACGACCGGCTCGTTATGTGGCGAGAATATACCTACGACGACTATAAGAGCCGCATGTCATAGTACCTGTATCGTCGTGCGCGATAGCCAATAATCGGCAGAATCAAAACTATTTTAGTTAATATGTGTTTATATATGGTCAGATATATTGCGCAAACGTTAATTAAGTAAAAACCGTGACTAAAAATTGCTATATAGAGATGGCATATTCAAAATATGCGCTATATTCGCATTGTGTTTTTCATGGTATTAAATTTAAGGTTAACAAAGATTGGTTGTCGTGAGACAATCAATTTTTTTTGTTTATAGGGTTCCTTTGCCAAAAATATCTTTGCTGATTTTAATTCAGTTCTTTCAACGGCAGTAACAGCAACGGGTGATTCATAAACGGATTTTTCAGATTTTCAAGTTCGATAAGTAATTCATCTCCGATAATTTTCAGAAAGAAAAGCATCCGGTATTCGTTATTGGGAAATACCAGAGTGTAGGCTTTTACTTCTTGGGTGTTTTCATCGAGTTTACACAGGAGAATCTCCTGCCCATATCCAAGGGAGAAAAATATGGTATCGCCTGCCGATTGGAAATACCGGGCCCAGTAGGCATATTCTTTGTCTTTATTCTCGTTGATGAAACGCGACTTTTCAATGAACGTTTCCTCCTTTAAGGAAGAAGGAATAGCCTTCTCTCCATAATCAAAGGCGTAGAGTGGCCGTATCTTGTCGACTTCAATGCAGAACAGCGTATCTTTCATGGCCTCCCAATATAATACTCGGCTGTGTGTATAATCGGTAAAGCAGACGTCGGGGAAGACGTAAGAGCTTTGCACATAACGCCCTGTAACTGTTTCTTGCCAGGTCAGGTTTTTGTTCCATCGCGAGAAACGAGCGACGTTTCTGTCTCCGCCATAGCTGTTGGCACTCAAAAATGAGGAGTCGGGAGCGGGAAAAAGATTGATAGGCCCTGTCTCGCTTTTGAATTTTCCTAATTTGTCGCTTCTCAAATACTTGCCGTCGGGGGAGAAGTACATAATCTTTTGAGCTGTTTTGTCGAAGAGACACAGATTTCCGTCTTCTACCCACAAGTTGCTCACGCTGAGATATTCTGTGGGCCCTTGACCTTTGCCCGAGAGGTCAAACAAGTATTGTCCCTTTTCGTTGAAGGCGCGAACGAAACTCCGGGAATTAATAAAATATCTGTTGTCGGTTTTTCCCACCAGGCACACGTCATAGAGCAGCGAGCTGTCGTTTGTCTCGATGTGAATAATTCGGGTCGTGTCGACGGGTAGCTCTATAATGTTTTCTAAGTCTACTTTTAAAGAGGGTGTTGCCGGTTGTTTCTGTTTGGTACAACATAAACACAATATGATGCATGATGCGCATAGAATGGCAATGTGATTGGCTGTCGGCATATTGACGGGTAAAAAGGTGTGATCTGTGTAAAGATATGAAAATATTTGATAGTATATAAGATTTACTCGGAGATAATTTTAGGTTTTTATTCATACAAAGAAGTTTGGAAAGTGATGTTGTTGTGAAATAGTCGGTGATGGTTTTGATTACAAATTGAAAATATATGCAGGGCTGAAAATATTGATTGAGAAGAAAACATCAATTTATGCAATATTTATTATATCTTTGCCGCTTCAGATGAAACAGGCATTTGGGTGAACAACGAAAGTTTCATACAGCGAATCAATGTACGGGAATTAGATGCTTTCAAGGAACTCTATGACCGTTATTACCGCACACTTGTCGTGTATGCCGCCAATTTTATTGACGACGAAGATGTCGGCGAGGATTTGGTCCAAGAGGTTATTATCAATATTTGGGAACATCGGCTTTCGTTCTCTTCTTATGCCGCCTTTACTACCTATCTTTACAACGCCGTGCGTAATGCTGCACTCAATTATCTCAAACATCAGGGCGTTACCCAGAAGTACATGGAATATCTGTCGCAGACCTATTCGCCTGTCGAGGAGGAGGCGGTCAACGACGAAGAGATTTATCGACATCTTTTTAAGCTCATTGATGAATTGCCGTCTCGTTGTCGAGAGATATTTCTTTTGCATATGGAAGGAAAGAAAAACGAAGAGATCGCCGCTATGTTGCAACTTTCGGTCGAGACAGTAAAAACTCAGAAAAAACGAGCCATGTCATACATACGGAACAATATGGATAGAGTGTTATTGTTGTCGCTCGCTGTAAATAGCGGAAAAGAGTTCTTTTTTGAAATATTAAACCACTATTAATTCTTGTTTAGAGAGTTTGTTCCTGTCATTTTGCTAAACATATAGTTTGAACTATTTTTTTTTTTGAATTTTATGTACCCCGATTTGCTTCATTTGTTGTCTATATAATGAAAGAAGATAGCAAAAGAGCTTATGAAGTATATTGAACAGCTAATTGCGAAATATTTAACAAAAACCTTATCCGAAGAAGAGTCGGATTTTTTGCGTCGTTGGTCCGAGGAGTCTCCCAAGCGACAAGAATATCTCCGTTCGTTGATCGAGCGAGAGGATTTGTCGGCGAAATATCGTCGTTATGCGGCGATTGATGCCGAAGGTGCCAAACATCGTTTTTTGAGAAGAATTCGTCGTCGACAGATTTTCGATACAACGCATTGGGCTTGGTATTCGGCCGCAGCTGTAGCCGCATTGGTTGTGGTGTCGGTATGGTTTTCACGCACGAGTGAACCCGAAGCACCCGCTTTTGTCCTTACCGAGGTAGCTCCCGGTTCGACACAGGCTGTACTGGTGTTGGAGAACGGTTCTGAGTTCTCGCTTACCCGTGGCGATGAAACCATTGCTTTCGGCGATTCGTTATCGGCGCAGACGGCCGACGGGGCCATTACCTATAATCATACCCATGCAAATAAATCGCCCGAATATCACACCCTTGTAGTGCCACGTGGTGGTGAGTACCGTATTACCCTATCCGATGGTACTCGGGTTCACGTCAATGCCGATTCCCGGTTACGATTCCCGGTAGCTTTTGCCGGTACAGAGCGGGTGGTCCAATTATCGGGTGAGGCCTTCTTTGAAGTAGCAAAGGATACAATAGCACCATTTGTGGTAGAAGTCGGTTCTACGCGTGTACGCCAGTATGGAACGACTTTCAATATCAATGCTTATGACGATGCTGCCGAGGTGGTTTTGGTAACTGGCTCCATAGGGGTTACCGCCGAAAGCGGAGAGGAGATAGCTCTTTCTCCTGGGCAATTGGCAGTATGCGGCGAAAAAATAGAGGTGAGCGATGTTGATGTCCGTCCCTATATCGAGTGGACAAAAGGTCGTTTTACGTTCGACAATGAGCGGTTGGCCGATATTGTTGACGACCTCATGCGTTGGTATGATGTGGAGATTGAGATTCTCGATTCGGAGATTGCCGATATGCGTTTTACGGGCAGCGTTGGCCGTGATCAGTCGATCGATCACATCATGAATGCCATATCCTATACCCGCAATGTGCGTGTAGAAGTAAAAGATAACAAGATAGAAATATTCAAATAAAGTGCTATGAGATTTCCATTCTTCCCGACAACCTTCCTCCGAAAACTGGTGTGGTTGGTTGTTTTGTTGATGATCCCTTTGACGGGATATTCCCAAGATGTCCGTGATAAAGTGGTTACTTTACAGCTTGATGGAGTTACGTTGAAGCAATTTTTTGATGAAATACGCTCGCAGACGGGAGTCGATTTCATTTATACGGCGCAACAGGCTCGGCAGGTAGAACCGGTAACTATCCATGTTACGAATGAAACCCTTGGTCGGGTATTAAGCCGTGTGCTTGCCGATACCAATCTCGAATACACAACGGAGGGCAATATCATTACGTTGCGTAATCGGCAGACGACTGTAAAAGAGTTGGCTCCGAACACATCAGTCAGTGACGAGCCAAAGATTGTGATTACGGGTTTTGTTGCCGATGAGACGGGGGAGCCGGTTGCCGGCGCGGCCGTGTGGGTGATGAACACCAAGATAGGTGTGATGACCTCGGCCGATGGTAACTATTCCGTTTCGGTGCCGGCCAGTCAATCCGACATTACATTGCGTTTTACCTGCATCGGTATGGAACCGGTCGAAAAAAAATATACCGGCAGTACCCGCATCAATGTCAAGATGTTGTCGTCGGCTCATACGTTGGAGGCTACCGAAGTGGTGGCAACCGGTATGTTCGTGCGTAAAGCCGAGAGTTTTACCGGTTCGGTGTCGACATTCAACCAGGACCAACTCAAACGTATGGGTACGCAAAATGTGCTGGCCAGTTTGAAAAACATAGACCCTTCGTTTGTCATCAACGAAAGTGTTGATTTCGGTAGTGACCCCAACCGTATGCCCGACATTCAGATGCGTGGACAGAACAATATTCCCGACCTCAAAGGAGAATATCAGACGGCCCCCAATCAGCCATTGTTTATTCTTGATGGTTTCGAGACTACCATAGAGAAGGTATACGACCTCGATATGAATCTTGTGCAGAGTGTAACCTTGCTCAAAGATGCTGCCGCCAAAGCCATATATGGTTCCAAGGCCGCCAACGGAGTGGTGGTTATTGAGACCATTCAGCCCGAGGCCGGACGTTTGCGTGTTACCTATACCGGTTCGGTCGATGTTACGATACCCGATCTTACCTCTTATAACCTGACCAATTCGGCCGAAAAGTTGCAGGCCGAGGTCTTGGCCGGAAAATACACCAGCGGCAATGCCTTTACACAGGCCGAGCTCAATGAGCAGTACAATGCCCTTTTTCAAGAGGTTCAGCGTGGCGTTAACACCTATTGGATGTCACAACCTCTGCGCACGGGTATCGGCAATAAACACACGGCTTATCTCGACGGCGGTAACGAAGACATGCGCTACGCCGCCAGTTTGGGTTATAATCATATAGCTGGTGTAATGAAAGGTTCCGATCGTCGTACGATTTCGGGAAACATTACCCTCTCTTATCGTTATAAGACATTAAGTTTCCGTAACCAGTTAACTATTGACGACAACAATGCTGCTAACTCTCCTTATGGCGATTTTTCCGATTACTCCAAGATGAATCCTTATTGGAGAATGTATCGTGAAGATGGCACGTTGATAAAACAATACGATCTAGATGCTTATAACCCGTTGTATAATGCAGGGCTGAACAGCAAAGACGAGTCGGGCTATACAACCATAACTGAGAACTTCTATGCCGAATGGGAGGCAATAAAGAATCTTCGTTTCCGGGTGCGTTTCGGACTGACTAAGCAGCACAACAGTACCGATGTATTCAAGCCTGCATCACACACTGATTATGCGCTCATATCTCCCAGTTCGTCGGAGTATCTGCAACGAGGAGAATATGCACAGACCAGCGGAAACAGTCTATCTCTCAGTTCTGATGTCAGTGTCGCTTATGCGTTGGAACGTGGCAAGCACCTGCTATATTCCAACTTGGCATATACGATAGAGGAGAGTACCAACGAAAGTGTGTCATTGAGTGCAGTGGGTTTCCCCTCCGACAGAATGGATTACATCTCTTTCGGTAATTCCTATCCTACCGGTGGAAAACCCGGTGGAGATGAAAGCACCACCCGTAGTCTGGGTGTCGTGCTCTCGGTTAACTATTCTTACGACAACCGTTATCTGCTCGACGCTTCTTATCGTCTCAACGGTTCATCTCAATTTGGAGCCAAAGAGCGGTGGGGACACTTCTGGTCGGCCGGTATTGGTTGGAATCTTCATCAAGAGGCCTTCTTGAAAGATGTCGATTGGCTCGATTTCTGGAAGATACGTGCTTCTATCGGATATACCGGTTCTCAGAATTTCAGCGCCTATCAGGCTATTGCTACCTATGAATACATTACCGATAAGACCTATAATGGCGACCTCGGAGCCATATTGAAAGGTATTGCCAACGACAGATTGCAGTGGCAGCAACAGTACGACCGCAATATTGGTGTCGACTTTGCCATACTGGGCAAGCTCTCGTTGCGTGCCGACCTTTATTGGGCCACGACGACCAATCTGCTTACCGATATCTCTCTGGCTCCCTCTGCCGGATTCTCTACCTACAAGGAGAATATGGGTGAAACCATCAATAAAGGTGTTGAGGTCGGCCTCAATTATCGGGTGTTTTCTCATACACCGTCGCGCAGTTATGTCAATCTGTTTGTAAATCTGGCACATAACAAGAACAGCATATCGAAGATTTCCGATGCACTGAAAGAGGTGAACAACCAGCAAGATGCCGACAAGAATGCCAACGATTCGTCGGAAGAGGCCAAGGCAAAGATGCGTACTCCCTCGACCCGTTTCGAGGAGGGACAGAGCTTATCGGCCATCTGGGATGTACGGTCGGCCGGGATAGACCCCATCACCGGTAAAGAGGTCTTTATTAAAAAAGACGGAACGACCACCTATGAGTGGAGCACCGACGATCAGGTTGTGTGCGGCGATACCCAACCCAAAGTGAATGGAAATATCGGAGCAAGCGCTTCATGCTACGGTTTTGAAGTCAACCTCACCTTTACCTATAAATTGGGAGGTCAGACCTACAACAGCACTCTGGTCGACAAGGTAGAGAATGTCGATGTGCTGAACTGGAACGTCGACAAACGTGTATTGACCGACCGCTGGAATACTCCCGGCGTACCGGCCAAGTTCAAGAGTATTGCCGATGTTTCTACCACCAAACCGACTTCTCGTTTTGTCGAAGACTACAACGAGTTGATGTTGTCGGCTGTGAGTGTAGGTTATGATTTCTCCTCGCTGAAATTTGTGCGTCGCAGTTTCCTGGAATATCTCAAACTGACTTTTAACATGAACGACGTTTTCTGGCTCAGTACGGTGAAGAAAGAACAAGGTCTTTCTTATCCCCGTGCCCGCGTATTATCTTTCTCTTTACAAGCACGTTTTTAACACCGAAAAAGTATGAAGCACCTATTGATATATATGGCAGCATTTGTGGGCCTGACGGGGATAACCTCGTGCAGCGACTGGTTAGACGTCAGCCCGCGTACGGAAATCAAAGCCGATGACAACTTCGAGAGCGAGCAAGGTTTCAAAGACGCTCTTACCGGTGTCTATCTGCTCATGACCGGAACCAATGTCTATGGCAAGGAGTTTACCTATGGCATGACCGATGTCCTGGCGCAATACTACACAGGTATTACATCGACCAGTCACGCTTACTATAACGACTCCAAGTATGCCTATGATGAGTCATCGTGTGAGACACGTATCAATTCGATGTGGAGCAGCAGTTACAATGTCATAGCCAACATCAACGAACTGATAAGCTATATCGACAATGCCAATCCCGGTATGTTTACCGGTCGTAACTATCATCTCATCAGGGGTGAGGCCTATGGGTTGAGAGCCATGCTGCATTTCGACATTCTTCGTCTTTTTGCACCTTCGTATAAGGTGGGTGCATCGACCAAGTCTATTCCATATGTAACTGTTGCCGGTAAAGATGTAACGCCGCTTTCTACTGTCGAAGAGGTCCTGCTCAAAGCCCTTGACGACTTGAAAGTGGCTGAGGCCGAATTGTCGGTCGATCCGGTGTTAGATGCTACCGTATATGAGGACGACGATGAAACCTATCAGCGCGATCGTACATTCAAGTTCAACTATTATGCCGTAAAATTATTGCAGGCACGCATCTATCTCTACATGGGCAATTATGTCGAGGCCGACAAAGCGGCACAATCGGTTATCGGACAGTCGGTGTTTACGTGGGTCCCTGAGTCAGAAATTTCGACGAATGATGCTTATAATAAAAATTATGTATTCTCCGAAGAACTTGTTTTTTGCCTGTATGAAAGTGACCTGCGCGATCTTTATACCGCATCGTTTACCTCTACATCTGGCCTTTATATGACCGAGGAGACCTATGAAGCACTTTACGAAATGAATGCATATGGAGCCTACTCCGATTACCGCTATACTTATCAGACCGAGGCTCTTTCCGACATCAGAGTGTCGACCAAGTTGAAGCAGCCCGAGTCGGGTAATTCACTCTATCATTTCCGCTTGCCGTTAATGCGTATCAGTGAGGCCTATTACATAGCAGCCGAATGTGCCTTGCAGCAAAGCGACGATGTGGAATCGGCCGCTGCTTACCTCAATACGGTGCGACAACATCGAGGTCTTACCGTCGAGCTGGTAGGGTCGATGTACACACCCGAAGAGATGCAGAATGAAATTTACAAGGAGTATGCCAAGGAATTCTGCTGCGAAGGGCAACTTTTCTTCTATTTCAAACGTAGAAATATGCCACAGATTCCGGTAACGACAGCCGTAGGTTCTAATGTTGTTACCTCCTATGTAACACCCGATTATGTGCTTCCGTTGCCTGATGATGAGATAGAATATGGCGATAGAAATAACGAATAAACAGTATCCATTATGAAAAGAGTATATAGCAAAATATTGATCCTTCCTTTGTTGGGTATTTTTTGTGCCTGTCAGCAAAATGAGATGATGGATTTCAGCCTTTCCGATCGGATATATTTTAATGAAACAACATCGACCGGGGCAACATTAGAAAAAATAACCGAGAAGAACTACTCGTTTGCCTTGCAAAATTCCGCCCTGATGGAGGATACCGTAAAACTCAAAACCAAGTTAATGGGCTATTTGTCCGACCGCGACCGCGTGTTCCGTGCTGAAATTCTTGCCGAAGGCACAACTGCTGTGGAGGGGGTACATTATACTTTGCTTGACGGTATATTGAAAGCTGGCCAATACGAGTCATATCTTCCGGTTGTTCTTTATCGTACGGCCGATACCAAAGAGGCTCCTGTCTCTTTGAGTCTGCGTCTTATCTCAACAGACGATCTCGACCCCGGCCACCCCGATGACATATCGTTTTCTCTCAGTTGGGGCGATATCTTGATGAAACCCGAGCATTGGCCCGAATATTTTTTCGGCGCATATAGCGTGAACAAGTATCGTTTTGCCATCGATGTTACCGGACATACCGATTGGCCGCAGGCCGATAGGGTAACTTCGGGAAAGGAAGAAGGAATATATACCATAACCGATATTCAACGAGAAGCTAACAAACTCAATGATGCCTATGAAGAATATCGTAAGGTTTATGGCCCGATATACGAAGACGACAATGCCGACCCAAAGGTCGAAATATATTTTGGATCGAATTAGCAGAGAGGAGGCTAAATGATGAAAAAAGAGACTAAAATAGTAGGGTTGCTTGTCGCAGCCTGCTTTGTAACAGCCTGTTACGATGATAAAGGAAACTACGACTATGTAGCCTTGAATGAAATATCGGTCGATACTGTCGGTATTTCTACCACTTATACTCTCGAACAGTACGATTCGCTTCATATAGTACCGGAACTTTGTTTTACGCAGGGGCCGATACCCGAGGAGAAACTGGCATACAAGTGGGTTATATATACCGATAATTTTTCCAATTCCGAGTCGGATATGGAGGTGCTGTCTACTGAGAAAGAACTGCACATGCAGGTAACCCAGCAATCCAAGACCGAAAATTATGCCATTATGTATTATATCACCAATCTTGAAGATAATACAGTGTGGCAACAGAAATATACCCTCATTGTGCAACCCAGTGTTGTGTCTGGTATTGTGGCATTACATACGCTTAATGGTCAAAGTGATATAGATTATATTGCGACGACTAATGCAGTGCCCGGAGTGGTGGAGAACAAATGGTTGAAAAACATATTGTATTCAACTGTAGAACGAAAACTTTCGGGAAATCCCGTTTCGGTGTCGACTGTGCGTCAGTCGGGACAGACAGGGTCAAGTGTTAACGCTGTATATGTAGCAACCGACGAGGAGTTTGTAAAACTGTCGGGCAAGGATTTCTCTTGGGTGTGCGATGTCAACGAACTCTTTTACCAACGTCCCGATGTGTTGAAGCCATACCGAGTACTGCGCGATGGCCAGATAGCCCATACGACAGTGCTGATAAATGACGACGATGTACACAACATCAATAACCAGTCGTCGCAGTATTGGAACAATACTTTTTCCGATGCCCTGCGTGCCGAGTCGTCTTTGGGCGAAGTTTCCGTTGCTCCGTTTATTTATATGCCCGATAGTTATTGGACACCCAATTTGGCGGTCTTTTACGATACCAAAGGCAAACGTTTTGTACGACTGCCGTCTTCCTTTAACGAAACGGCCAAGTTGGCACCTTTTGTTACCCAGATATCGACGGCATTCGATGTCAACAATATCGGTAAAGATCTCATTTGGTTTGGTATCGGATACAATGCCCACGGTTTTGCACTGATGACCGATTATACGTTGTATAGAGCCAATTTCAATACCGATGAGTTTATCCTTAATCCCGACGGATCCAGTGAAATAAATGAGGATATCAATGACTTGGCTGTGAGAATCTATGACTTGAGTGGCGAACCAGAAATACAGAATGCCAAGTTCTTCGACTGTGGCGAGTTTGCCACCCTCTTTATGTATGCCACCGAGCGCGATATATATGTAACCTCAATACGGAGTACGACACTGCGCACGGTGAAAATCAACAATGATTTACCCGCCGATGAGAAAATCACCGCTCTGATGATTTATAATCAGAATGTCAACCAGATGAGCGAATTGGCTTCGGTTACCGGCAACTATCTCTATGTGGCTACTTGGAACGGTACTGAGGGTAAGATCTATGAATTTGCCATTGCCCGCAACACCTGCGAGATGAACAACACGCAGGGTGAAGACAAGAAAGCTCCGCTCAATGTCTTTACAGGCATGGGAAAAGTGGTAGATATGGCTGGAAAAGTTCAAGGTTGGGGCGATGATGCACAATGATAATTTATGATGAAAAAGGGAAAAAACGTGTAACCATAAATATACAGCAAGATGAAGAAAACAGTAGGATTGAGTCTTTCCTGCATATGTATGTCGTTGGCATTACAGGCAGGGACTCCAGATAAAAATTGGGAGGTGATAGATGGAGAGTTTCGGGTCGGTAAAAAGACAACGACCCTTTACCGGCCCGAAAACACTCCGTTGCAAGGCGCCACAGATATCGAGGCATCTGTTTACTATTGGCAGGATTACGGTTGGCGGGGCGAAGACCTGCCACTCCAAAAGACCGATAGTGGCTGGGTAAGCACCGTGCAGGTACCCAAGAATGCAGCCTTGGTAGTTTATAAATACTCTGCCGATGGCAAAAGCGACAATGGCGGCAAGAACATGTATGCCTATTTTACTGTCGACAAGAAGGGACGGCAACTCCCTTCGTCGTATACCGGATGGGCCCTGTTGCGGAATAAGAATACGCAGATGTATTCCGTACCCGATTTGATGAAAGACTCGACCGATATGTGGATCGACGACGAGGTGCTTCGTTTTTGGCTTAATCAGGAGGTCGCTAGTAACCCTGATGAGCGTAAAAATATCTTCACTTATGCCGTGGAGATGTTGAGTAGACAGAATACTGAAGCTTCAAAAGAGCGCATTCGTCAGGAAATTGAATATATACGCCAACTCGACGCTCAGAAACATTTGCCCGAAATATACCTCTATCGTTGTCGCAAGGCTGCGGAGAAGATACTTCACGATGACTCTCTGATACAGACTCTGGACGCTGAGATTCTCGACCGTTTTCCCGATGGTATTTTGGCTCGTGATAAGGAAATTATGCGTTTGTATGCCATCAGAGATATGGCCCAGTTGGAGAAAGAACTTGATAAGTTCCTGAAACGATTCCCGACCAAAGAATTCGCTCCTCTGGAATCTGAAATAGATAACTATTTTTATGGGCATTTGTTCCGTGCAGTCGTTTATACCCATGTCATCGAGAACAAGAGTTATGACAAGATGTATAAATATTTGCATGATGCTCCGATTAATATGTTGGCGACATTCTATTGGCACCTTGTGCAAATACCCTACAACCAAAAACAGATGTCGGCCGAGGAGTTGTTGCCCCACGCACGTGCCCTTATGAATGAAATGCAGGAACGCCAGCGTTACGGTTACATAGCCGGTTATACGCCCAAGGAGTGGATTCAGGAATTGTACCGTTCAAGAGATGATGCTTATCTGGTGTATGCCAAAATGTTGAAAGATAATAATCTGTTGAATGAGTCCTACGCGTTGGCTCAGCAGTTATTGAAATATTTTGGAAGTAAAGAAGCCGATTTCAACGATTTCTATATAAGTTTATTGGAAGAGCTTGGACGCACCGACGAGATAATCCCGTTTATCAAAGCTGGAGTAAAGGAAAATGCTGCTTCGCCTGCTATGCTCGAACGACTCAAAGCAGACTATGTTGCCCAAAATGGTTCGGAAAAAGGCTTTGCCATATACATTGAGGAGATGAAATCCAATGATGTGCAGAAAGCGTTGAGGGTCCGTGTCATGAAAGACATGTGCAATGAGCCGATACCTCTCTACGAAGTGGAGACACTCGAAGGCGGACGCATCGATATGGCCTCCTTGAAAGGAAAAATCATCATACTCGATTTCTGGGCAACATGGTGTGGTCCCTGCAAAGCGGCTATGCCCGGTATGCAGATGGCGGTCGACAAATACAAGGATGATGAAAATGTAAAATTCTTCTTTGTATCAACGCAGGAATTTGATCCCAACTTCAAGCAGAAAATAGAAGAGTTTATCAAAGAAAAAGGATATAACTTCCAGGTCGTTTTTGATGAGCCCAATCCGCAGAACGAAAACAAACGTGACCTTATTTATGAAACCTATGCCAAGACGTTCCATTTCTCGGGAATACCCCAGAAAATGATTATCGACGGCGATGGAAATCTCCGGTGGCGTTCGACCGGCTATTACGGTAGCCCGTCGGCCTTGGTCGATGAAATAAGTTTTATTGTGGAGTATCTGAAAAATGAAGCTAAATATGAAAAATAAAAAACTGCTTATAATTAACTGTCAAACTAAAAAACAAGAGCTATGAAAAGACTGATTACATTGTCTGTGGCGTTGCTTGCTGCAATGCCGTTTTATGCCCAAATCGAGGCCGAAGGTTATAGTGTGAAAGAGACGTATTCTTACAGCGAAGGAGAATCTAAGCCTGCTACGCCGTCTTCGACACAGTACAATCTCTATGATGCCAATGGAAATCTCTATGTGGAGTTGACATCTTCGGCTATGATTAATACCTACGATGAGAACGGTCGTAAGATAAAATCGCAATCGTATAACGCCGATTGGGATACAGGTGAGTATGGAGGTGAATCCTATACCGAATACAGTTATGATGACAACGGCTTGTTGGTCAAAACAACATCGTATAATGCTGATGGTGAAGTAACTGGATACGTTCAATATGAAAACTTCATCAATGGTATGTACCAGGATATGAAGTCGATAAATAAGGACGGGGTGACTATTACCTATTGGCGTTCGTCCGACCACGTGTTTGAGAACGGCGTATTGGCTTATACCGTCAATTCCTATCGTCCCAGTGCCGATGTGAAAACTCGTCTGGACAGTACGGTATATACCTATACTGATGGTGTATGTACAGGAATGAAACAATATCAGTTCGATAGCAATTCGGGAACTTACGTTGTCGATCCTGTCATGACTGAAACATATGCCTACACCGACGGTAAACTGTCGACAATTCGTTCGGTCTCGTCGTCGAGATGGGGTGTCTATGTAACGGAAGAAGATTATAAGTATTCTACGTTGAGTGCCTCGTATGTGCCCCAGAATCTGACTGTAAAAGAGAATGCCGAGCGTAAGAACGTTCTTGATATTACTTGGAGCGCTCCCCAAACGGCAGTTACCGGTTACCGGGTTATTATCGATGGTGTCATGCAAGATGAGGTATCTGCCACTTCGTTTGTATCCGATACACTGGTAAATGGCATGCATATGGTAGCAGTGGTTGCCGTGGCTGGGACTGAGATAAAAAACATGACCGAGTTTGCAACCACCACACTGAACGATGAAGGGGTGAAACCTGTGACCAATTTTACCGTGAACGAGATTAAACCTTCTGATGGAAGCAACTACCCTGTTGTCGTTTCCTGGACAGCCCCTGAAACGACCAGCGAAATTACCGAATATCGCGTATATTACAGTGACTACAGCTACGTTTCTGTAGCCGCCGATCAGACATCGAGTGAGGTATTGTTGCCTACTTGGGCTTGCGAAGTGAATGGTGAAGATGGTATAGAAGGAGTTGACCTCACCATGTGGGTGATAACCAAGTACAAAACCGGTACCTCGGTGAAATCCAATGAGATGATTGTCAATCCTTTCTATGGAACATCTGAGGCATCTGTGGCTCAAATCGAAAGTTCAGAAGCCTCTGTTGTAGCTTATCCTACACCGGCTGTCGACTGTCTGTATCTTTCGGCTCCTGCTGCCGTGAAACTTTACAATGTTTCGGGTGCATTGGTTCTCGATGCACCTATGGGTACTTCGGTCAATGTTTCTTCGTTGGTTGCCGGCTACTACTTCTTGCAAGGTGTCGATGCCGAAGGAAATACTTTTGCCCAGAAGGTTGTGATTAAATAATTGTCTGCATAAACCTTAACTTTGATATGGAGTGGGGAAAGGGTACTTACTCTCTTTCCCCACCTTTTTTATTTACAATGAAAAAAATAATTCTGTTTGTTCTTTGTTCTATTTCCGCCGTACAACTCTTTGCCGACGGTTGGCAAGGGCAGCAGGGCAGTCGCCGTTTTTTCTTGAAGACAGATTATACGGTTGAAGGCACCACCATGACTGTTCCCGAATATTGGATAGAACAAGCTCCTTGCGATTCATTGAGCCTCTCGGGCGATTCGCTTTTTCTCCGTTTCAATAACGGCCAGCTGGTGATGAAAGGATGCCTGATTTCTTCGCCATCGCCCCGAATTAAAGCGAGTGTAACCCTCTATCAGAAAGAGTATCGTATGGACTTTGTAAAGGCCGATACGCTCCAACCGCACTATTGGCCGCAAAATCCGGTACCCCCATATCCTTATGTCGAAGAGGAGATAGCCGTACCTGTCAACGATTCGATTGTTTTGTCTGGCACTCTGACCCGTCCACGTACCCGCAGACGGGTACCGGCAGTGATAATACTATCGGGTACCGGCAAGCAAGACCGAGATGCCTCTTTCACCGGCCATCGGCCTTTTGCCCGAATAGCCGATTATCTTACCCGTCGCGGTATGGCGGTATTACGTCTTGACGACCGGGGCGTAGGAAAATCCACCGGACGTTATGAAGAGGCGACGACAGCCGATTTTGCTTCTGATGCTTTGCGGGCCGTAGCGGTGTTGAAACAGAATCGACATATCCGCTCCTCGAAAATAGGCCTTATGGGGCACAGCGAGGGAGGTGCTGCAGCCATGATGGCCGCTGCTGCTTCCGACGATGTGGCTTTTGTCGTTTCTTTGGCCGGGCTTATGACCGATGGGTTGACCAGCCTTGTTTTGCAGAACGATGCCATCATCGACTCTTATCCCGGCTATTCCGATGAATGGCGGCAGACCAATAAGGATTTCCTGCGACTTCTTTTCAGATGGGTATATGAGATACCGCTTTCACAATCCCTGGCCGAGCCCCTGCGAGAACGTTTTATGGAATGGACCTCTATGCAGAACGATACCGTGTTGCAAATGACCGGTTTGAAAGATAGAGAGGAGATGTATCTGGCACGCTATCTGCGCACCGCCGATACGCAGTGGTACCGCCGCCTGATGCATTATGACCCGGCCGAATATATTCCACGTGTTCACGTTCCGGTATTGCTTCTTAATGGTGATTGTGATATTTTGGTACCGGCAGAGCCCAATCTTTCAACTGCCGATTCATTATTGCATGTTGGAGGTAATACCCGCTTTGAAAAGGTAATATTGCCGGGGCTGAATCATATGTTCCAGCATTGTGAAACTTGCCGTCAGGAAGAAATTCCCGATTTGTCCGATGTTTTTGCCGAGGAAGCTTTGGAAGAGATTTATCGCTTCTTGAAGCAATATGTTTTGTGAGTTCACGCATATAAAGTTTCTAGCCGGGTGATAGAGAGTAACTCATATCACCCGGCTTGTTTTTTTTGAATAAAGTTATCGGCAAGAGTTTTACACAAAATAAAATATCTATTTTTGCAGAAAAGATATGCCTCGGTATGAAACGATAATCAGTAACGTCGTCTTTGTGTTTTCTGTATGCCCGACTTTTGCTTTTTTGAACGATAACAATGATTGAGTGTTCTTATCCTGAGACGTATGACAATATCATGTGATGCATTAAAAAGAGTAATGAATAAATAAGAGATGATTATAACCCTTGTAATTTTAGCCTTGTCGGCCATATTTTTCATGGCCGGAAAGATTCGATCCGATCTGATTGCGCTGTGCTCACTCATATTGTTGGTATTGTTCGGAATTCTTACCCCAGTAGAGGCTTTGAGCGGATTTTCCAATAGTGTTGTCATCATGATGGTCGGCCTCTTTGTCGTAGGTGGAGCCATATTCCAGACCGGTCTGGCCAAGATGGTGAGTGGAAAGATTATGCAGGCTGCCGGAAAAAATCAGCTCAGACTTTTCTTGTTGGTTATGTTGGTAACCTCTTTTGTGGGCGCTTTTGTCAGCAACACCGGCACGGTGGCTTTGATGTTACCGATTGTCGTGAGTCTGGCCAAAGGTGTCGATATGTCGCCTTCGCGTCTGCTCATGCCGTTGGCATTCGCCAGCAGCATGGGAGGCATGCTTACCCTCATCGGTACACCCCCCAACCTTGTAATACAGGAGACGTTGGAAAATGCCGGTATGGAGGCATTGTCGTTCTTCTCATTCACGCCGGTGGGTATAGTCTGTATTGTAGTGGGAATCTTGGTACTGATACCTATGTCGAAGTGGTTTCTTTCGGGTAAGCGTCGGAGCGGGGAGGAAGAAGAGCGTGTGCATCGTACCACAGAAGAGCTCTTGCGTGAGTATCAGCTCGAGCAGCGGCTGTTCCGTGTTCAGGTGCCGTCTGCTGCTTCGTACTGTGGAAAGATGGTACAGGAGTTGAATATTTCCGAAAAATACGGTGTGGGAATTTTGGAGATACGGCGGAAGATTTCGACACGCCGTCATTTCTTCAATAACATCTATGAGCATATAACAGCCGGTCCGCATACCGTGATTCAAGGCGATGATATACTCTATCTCTCAGGCGACGCCGCGCAGGTAGCCCGTATGGTCGAGGAGAATGGCTTGTGGCAGCTTGATACGATATATAACCGTTCCGAGGCTGAGAAGATGAGTCAGACGGGGATTGCCGAGGTTGTGCTTTTGCCCAATTCTTCTTTGCAGAATGTGGCAGTGCGAGATTGTGGATTCAGAGAGAAATTCAAAATCAATATTCTTGGCATACAGCGTAACGATGCCTATTATGTTCATGACTTGCGTGATTTTCGTATGCATAGCGGCGATGCGTTGTTGGTGCAGGGTGAGTGGAACGATATTGCGCGTATGAGCAAAGAGCAGAACGATTGGGTCGTGTTGGGGCAGCCTGTCGAGCAAGAAGCAAAAGTTACCATTGACCGCAAGGCACCTGTGGCTGCCGCCATTATGTTGGCGATGATACTGGCCATGGTTTTTGACTGGGTTCCGGCAGTGATGGCCGTCATTATTGCAGCCGTACTGATGGTCTTTACCGGCTGTCTGCGTAGTGTCGAAGATGCCTATCGTACCATAAATTGGGAGAGTATCGTGTTGATTGCCGCCATGATGCCCATGTCGTTGGCTCTGGAAAAGACCGGTGCATCGGCGGGAATATCTACTGCATTGGTTTCAGGATTGGGCGAATATGGACCGTTGGCATTATTGGCCGGAATCTATTTTACGACATCTCTGATGACGATGTTTATCAGCAATACCGCTACGGCAGTATTGCTGGCACCCATTGCCATGCAGTCGGCCCTCAGTCTCGGTGTGAGTCCCTACCCCTATCTGTTTGCCGTGACGGTGGCTGCCAGTATGTGTTTTGCCTCTCCATTCTCCACACCACCCAACGCACTGGTGATGTCGGCCGGTAAATATACTTTTATGGATTATGTCAAGGTCGGGTTGCCGTTGCAGTTGATTATGGGTATTGTCATGATATTTATCCTGCCATTGCTTTTTCCGTTCTGATTTCAAAGAAATAATCTGGAATTGAAAATGTACAAAACAAGCCGCGCTAAAAAATAAGCGCGGCTTGTTTGTATAGGAAGTGAAGCAGGATAACCCCACTTATTTTTTATCTTTGATTTCTTCGAAGTCGACATACTCGCCGACCGAATCGTCGAAAATTTTCTTTTTTCTTCGTCTTTGCGGTTCTGTATTCTCTTCGGCGTAACGATCGTTTGGTTCGTTG
>CAJLYN010000016.1 GCA_905210875.1 uncultured Bacteroides sp.
TACAGAGGATCCGGGACTTGCTGAGGAGACTGGAGCTGCAGACGAATCCGGTGAAGAATCCTGGGAAGAATTTCCGGCTTCTGATGATTCCAGCGAGAACACAGATGGAAGTACAGATGAGTCAGCTGACGGCGACATCAGTGAAGTTGGCGGAACAGATAATGGTGATGGCAGTGATTCTTCCGCAGAGATCACAGATATATCCCAGCTGAATACAGATTTCCTTGGCGATGATGCGAAAGCGAAATTTGAAAAAGCGAAGACCTTCTGTCAAGGAGAGTACAGCGGTGATGAGGATGCTCTTTACGAAGTAATGGGAGATGATGCTGCAGTTACTGTAACACTTGATTCCGACACAGCCAACAAGCTTTCAATCAAAGTTCTTCAGAAATACCTTGGTATCCTTGGAAATGGTGCTGTTTCCTATCAGGAGGATGGAACTGAGAAATACATTACACCAGAACTGAATATGCTGGATAAAGAGATGAAGCAGTCCGGCCTCGGGCAGTTGACCCACGGCCCGCAACACCAAGGAGGTTATCAGATGATATCCCCGGCAACGAGCCGGTACCACTATAAGATGTTGTCGTATCATAATTCGGTATATTGGTTTTGCACAAAGATACGAATAATGTTTTTTAGGATTGTCTTTACCTCTGTATAAATAAAAAAAGCTACCTTTGCCTCTCCAAAGAAGACATTTTTGATTCATTAATGATAAAAGTATAACAAAATGAAAAAGACAAGAGCCGCCATCGTAGGTTATGGCAATATTGGAAAATATGTACTCGAAGCCTTGCAGGCTGCCCCCGACTTTGAAATTGCAGGCATTGTGCGCCGCGACGCCAGCAATGTACCCGACGAACTGAAAAACTATCCGGTGGTTTCGGATATCGATGCACTGAAAGATATCGATGTAGCCGTATTATGCACCCCAACCCGCAAGGTGGAAGAGTATGCCGAGAAGATTCTTGCCCGCGGCATTCACACCGTCGACAGTTTCGACATTCACACCGAGATAGCCGGTCTCCGCAGCCGCCTCGACGCCCTCTGCAAAAAACATAATACCGTAGCCATAACCGCCGCCGGCTGGGATCCGGGAAGCGACTCGATTGTACGCACTCTCATGCAGGCCGCTGCACCCAAAGGGGTAACCTACACCAACTTTGGCCCCGGCATGAGCATGGGACACACGGTTGCCGTCAAAGCCGTCGACGGCGTGAAAGCCGCCCTGTCGATGACCATTCCCCTCGGCACGGGTATCCACCGCCGTATGGTATATATCGAACTGAAAGATGGCTATAAATTTGAAGAGGTGGCTCAGGCCATCAAGACCGACCCCTACTTTGTCAACGACGAAACCCACGTCATGCAGGTAGAATGTGTAAATGACCTGCTCGATATGGGCCACGGCGTACACATGATACGCAAAGGCGTTTCGGGCAAGACCCAGAACCAGATTCTGGAATTCAACATGAAAATCAACAACCCCGCCCTCACGGCCCAAATCCTCGTGGGTGTGGCCCGTGCATCGTTCCGTCAGCAACCGGGCTGCTACACTATGATAGAAATCCCCGTCATCGACATGCTTCCCGGCGACCGTGAAGAGCTCATCAGACATCTCGTTTAATACGCCGACCACTCATGTTGATTGATGCCATAACCTGGACGGCCGACCCGGCCATATTCACCATCTTCGGTCGCGAAGTGCGCTGGTACGGACTCTTCTTTGCCGTAGGTTTCCTCGTGGGCTACGCCATCGAAGAGCGCATCTACAAGCACGACAACGCCCCGGCAGGCTGGTGCGACAAGGCTTTTATCTACACTATCGTCGCCACCATCATCGGTGCGCGACTGGGACACTGCCTCTTCTACGGCTGGGAATATTACTCGGCCCACCCGCTCGACATTCTCAAAATATGGGAAGGCGGACTGGCCAGCCATGGCGGTACGATAGGCATACTCATTGCCCTCTATATCTTCTCGCGCAAGGTAACGCACCGCGGTATGTTGTGGGCGGTAGACCGACTGGCCATTCCCACGGCCCTGGTCGGCGCACTTATCCGCATGGGAAATCTCATGAACCATGAGATATACGGTCACGTAACCGACCTCCCCTGGGGATTCCGCTTCATCGAGAACGTGGGAGCCTGGCACACCTACGGCATGCAGCCGGTATTTACCGAACCGTCGCACCCGACACAGATATACGAGGCGCTCTGCTACCTCGCCGTCTTTGCACTGCTCATGTACATGTACTGGAAACGCCGCGCAGGCGACCGCCCGGGGCTAATACTCGGTATCTTCTTCGTAGGGGTGTTCCTCAGCCGTTTCCTCATCGAGTTTGTCAAGAACGACCAGGAGGCCTTTGAAGCCAATATGGTACTCAATATGGGTCAATGGCTGAGCATACCATTTGTCATTGCCGGCGTATGGCTCATCATCAGGGCTCTCACACGTCCCGAAGTTCCGGGCCGCATCGACGACAGCGCTCACGGCAAGAAAATCCCGACGAAGAAAGGCTCTTAGTCGCTAAGCATCAGTGACATATAGGGGCGCACATCACCAGAAAGGGTTTGGTCGATCCAACGCACCAACGAGGAGGGTTCCAAATCGTAATCGTAATTGAAATCACACTCAGATACCAATTGAGGGAGGGGTTGCTTGCAAGAGCGCCCCTCTTTTATTTGGTACACTCCCGTGTTGCACGGGCACAAGTCGTCGACAAGACGCACACAGAAGTCGGCATTGGGGAAGGCATCGGCATAACGCTCAAACAGCAATTGGGCATCGACCACCCGCAACATACCCCGAGGCACTACCTCATCGTTCTCCAGGGAAAACGACCCTTTCAGGCACTCTGTCAGACGCCCACTCACTTCCTCCCCGGCCGGCAACGACAGCTGCAAGCGTCGGAGTGAATACCGACGGCACAAGGCCACAAGCAAAGCCGACAAATGAGATTCATCAGTTGCACATGCGTCGAGGATACGCAATTCATCGGCCGAAGGTACAGCAACAGCCACCCCTACGGTCTGACCGTCGGCTCCGGACAAAACATAGGCATCCCCTCCGGCTAGACGGGCATCGGACACAATTACCCCAAAATCGGCAGCATCGTGCCCCACGCGACAAGATATCGCCTGCGCAAGACGACTCCACTCTGCCGACAACCGTTCCATATCGCTCGGGACAATAAGTTTACTATCGACCGAGCAAGCACCGTCATCGACAAATGTCAAGAGACAACGACGTCGATAAAAGAATGTTTCAAAACCGAAGCGGGCATAATAGGCATAGAGCGACGGCTCGGCCGGTATAAGCGAAGCCAGCGCAAAGCCCCGACGACACAAATATGAGAAGGTATGTCGAATAAGAGCCCCCATATACCCTCGTCCCCTATCGGCCAGATAGGTTGATAATCCGGCCCAATAAGAGAGGACCTCCTCTCCGTTCCATAACGAGAGCGTATAAGGCAGATGTTGCAGGGCCGAGCAGAGCCGGCCGTCGGAAGTTACGACATAGGTACGCTCGGGAGAAAACTTTGTCGAGAAATAGAGCTCGACAAAGGCTGGGTCGTCGTGAAAACAAGTCTGCCACAAGTCAACAATGGCACGACGGTCATCTTCATGAGCCCGGCGCAAGGTAAGAGACCCGGCCGGTTCTCCGCCACGCGATAGGGTTGCCACCTCAACGATTGTTTTCTCTCCCATGAAAAATGCCGCCATCTTTTCTTGCAGACGCCACGGGTGGTATGAGAGTTTTGCCTGGCGAAGACCGGGCAGGCCGAGGTCTTCTTCACGATTGACATAGCGGTATGTTTCGGGAATCGTACGAGCAAACTCGCGATTGATCATGGTATAGGCACCGTCGACATCGGCATCGGCCTTCTCGACGTGGACATCGAACGTATCAGCATTAACGGGCGACCCATAGGTAAAGGCCACTATCTTGTCGCCTACCCATAACGTTCCACCCAGCAGCCCCAGTTCGTTGAAATGGGTCAATGCCCGGGTCATGGCCTCACGCTCTGCGGCAAGATCTTCTTCGTGCCCAGTTCGTTTTTCCGAGACCCATTGTTTCTCAAATTGCAGACACACCGGCACCAGTTCGGCCGTCAAGGGTTGATAGTTGTAATCGGGATAGTTCTTGATAAAACGGTTGATGTGATTTCGCTTGGGCTGCAACCGCTTTCCCGACAGAGAAGCCAAGTCGTCGCGCAGATAAATATAATCGGAATAATCACGTTCGGCAATAAAACGGAATGCCTCGGGATAGGCGGCATTCAACGCCGAACGGCCCTCTTCGGAGATGCCCAGCAGACACAACGTATGTCCCAACGACGCAGCATCATCGACCAGCCAGGCAATGCTTTCGCGCAACGGCATGGCACCTTGCGGCATCATGTAGGCCGGTCGGCCGCCGTCGATATAAAACCGAACGAAGAGGGTATCTTCGACAACGGCATATTCGCTGTGGTAAATAAACTGCCAGCTGTACATGTTGGCGAACGAGAAATCACAGTTGCGATAGGCACCGACACGGGTATAACGTATAATGTCGGCCTGCGCTTCAAGGGTTATGGGGCGGAATAATATTTTCATCGTAAAACAGAATATTCACGAAGATACAAGGTTTTTTTACTCTTTCCTCGTACTTCCCTTGATTTTTCCTAAACAAAAAAGGTTGCCCTTCAAAACAAGGGCAACCTTTTTCACTTTTACGATTGAATGCGTTTTTAATCAATCTCTTCGTCGGCTTCGTATCCACCCATTTCACGAAGGGCGTTTTTGAGCATGACATATTGCTGGAAAAGATGATTGACAGGCACTTCTCCTTTGGTAAAGTCGTGCATGGGGCTTTTGAGGAAGAAGCTCAGGAAACGCTGTATGCCATAACGTCCGGCACGAGCAGCCAAGTCGCTCAACAGCACAAGGTCGAGACAGAGGGGGGCGGCCAGGATAGAATCGCGGCAGAGGAAATTGATTTTGATCTGCATGGGATATCCCATCCAGCCAAAGATATCGATATTGTCCCACCCTTCTTTGTTGTCGTTGCGCGGGGGATAATAGTTGATGCGCACCTTGTGGTAATAGTTGGTATAAAGATCGGGTTGATTTTCGGGAACAAGTATCGATTCAAGCGTCGAGAGTTTGCTCACCTCTTTGGTATGGAAATTGGCCGGCTCATCAAGCACAAGACCATCACGGTTTCCAAGAATATTGGTTGAGAACCAGCCCGAAAGTCCGAGGCAACGTGTGCCGATAATCGGAGCAAAGCCCGATTTTACAAGGGTCTGACCGGTCTTGAAATCTTTACCTGCGATAGGCATTTTGGTTTTATCGGCCATTTCCCACATGGCAGGGATATCGACCGTCGTATTGGGTGCACCCATAATGAAAGGAGCGCCCTCGGCCAAAGCTGCGTAGGCATAGCACATCGACGGGGCAACGTGTTTGCGATCGTCGGCCTTCATGGCTTTCTCGAGATGTTCGAGCGTATCGTGCACGTTCTCATCGTATGGAACGTAAATCTCGGTCGAGGCAGCCCAAAGCACAACAATACGAGAACAATTGTTCTCGGCCTTGAAACGGCGAATGTCTTCGCGCAATGCTTCAACCATATCCCAACGGGTGGCGCAATTCTTTACATTCTCTCCGTCAAGACGTTTGGCATATTCGTGATCGAAAGCCGCCTTCATCGGAACGATTTTTTCCAACTCGTCCTTTACCGGATTAATGTCTTTTTCTTTCAAGACTTCGGCGTTGATGGCCGATTCATAGGCATTGGCAGGATATACGTCCCATGCACCAAATACGATATCGGACAACTGTGCCATGGGCACGATTTCTCCGTAATGAAGATACTTCTTGTCGGCACCACGTCCCACACGAATCTTGTCATACTGAGTCATTGACCCAACCGGTTTGGCCAATCCTTTGCGAACCATTAACACGCCCGTCATAAACGTCGTTGCCACAGCTCCCAAACCAACACACAAGACGCCTAATTTACCGTCTGCCGGCTTTACATTCATTTTTTCCATTTTTCTTATAAAAAATACTTTTTCCTTTTCTTAATTTGGTCCTGCAAAACAATTGCATCGGCAAAGATAACTCTTTTTTCATAAAAAAACAGTTTTGCCAATTTCTTTTCTTCGTTATGGATTGATTATAAATTGCATTACGATAAAACGAGCAGCAGCAACGACAAAACGACCAATCGACCCTGACATCTGTGACATTGAATATTTCACAACTATCAAATCGAAACCCCAAAAAACTTATCGAAAACGTTTACCCAATCGCACTCCTACATTCAAGGCCATACAATCGGCTTTGGTCAAGTGTGCCTTGACCTGATAGCCGATGTAGAGCCACTCAAGTCGCGGGATATAAAAACGCAGACCGACTGTCTCATAATAAGGTGTCTCTTTCTCAATCATACCATAATAGCGAGAAGCGTCTACATTTTTAGGAATCTTACCCATCTGACGGAACACATAATATCCCAAACTGAAGTGAAAGGAAAGATGCTTAAAAAACACTTCTTGACGTAACGATATACCTATGGAATGAGGACTATACAACAATCCCGGCATTCGTTTTTCTTCATTTATTTCCTTAAGCCGATGGGCATAAGGCATATAGAGATAATCAAGCCCTATTCCCGAAGCATATTTCAACCGATAGCGCAACATGGGAGCCACAGAGACCGACAGGGCCGAATATATCGGATAATGCTCCGTTCGATACCGGACATCTTGTGGCGGAAGCATATAGTAATAGAGAAACCATTCGTCGAGCAAAGTCTTGGCAGCCCACCCCACCGATATATCACAATAAAGTTTTTTATCATAGATTCTTTTCGACTTATACAACACGGGCAGGGAGGTATGTATGTCGGCCGGATAATAACGCACCCCGGCCGAAAGGCCAACCGTGTTGGCTCCTTTATTGGGACGATCCAATGCTCCATTTGAGAAATGCTTAAACTCCCCTTCCACATAGACTTCCCACGACGTTGCCACCCGCAACCGTGCCTGCATCCCAAAGCCAAAATAAATCGACAAGGGTGAGCCTATGATTTCGTTGTCAACATTACTATCTCGATTGTAGGGCCGCGTAGAGAAACCCAGGCCGTTTTCGAACGAATAGGCCAATGTGAAGCGCGATGCACGCACCACGTCGCGCTTGAATGCTGCATAGGCTGCCACCATATACCCAAGTCCTGAATCATAAGGTGCATGCCGGTTGTCCATGTGCAAACGCACACGAGAGTAATCGACCAACATCATTCCCCCTTCAATAGTAGGATAACCAAACGCCATATCGTACCGGCTACTATCAGACGGCAATGCCCGATATGCTCCATATACACTATATACTGAAGCATATGGCGACTTTATCAAATCTCGGGCATATTTATCTATCCCTATAAGATAAGCCCACCCGGCTGTCGCACCGAACGATGCCCGTTGTATCTTATCCGGTTTTTCATCGGCACAAACTCCTTGTGCCAACAAAAACACACCGATTATCCCGATAATAATATTTCTCATACCAGACACTCCGAGCTCGCAATCTATTTTTGTACAAAAATAATCTTTTCTGAATATGTTCAATGTTTTCCCGCCGAAATTGACCTATTCTTCTTTTTTATTCGTAACTCCGAAAAATTTCCGTAATTTTGCCTACCTTCAAGTTTGGAGGAATAATCGTAATTTTTGCTTAAAAAACAAGTTTACCGTCAGATGTTATTAAATCATGGAATATGCCATTATAGCCGCCGGTGAAGGCTCCCGGCTTGCCCGGGAGGGTGTTTCCCTGCCCAAACCATTGGTAAGGGTGGCCGGAGAACCACTCATAGACAGGCTTTGCCGCATCTTCATGCTGAACGATGCCTCCCGCATACACATCATCACCCACAACCGTCTACCGGAAGTACAGCGCCATATCGAAAAGCTTCAACAACGCTATCCCATACGCCTCATCGTCAAAAATACGCCGAGTTCGATACACAGTTTTTATGAGCTGGCAGCAGGCATCACGGCCGAACGGTTCTGCCTCACGACAGTCGATACCATTTTTGACGAAAATGAGTTTACCGACTATATTCAAAAATTTCAGACTGGCATTCCGGCCGACGCCTATATGGCCGTAACCGATTTTGTCGACGACGAAAAGCCCCTTTACATAGAGACCGACGACGCCCTGCACATACGCGCATTCTGCGATGAGCCCACGGCTCAAAGCCGCTATGTATCGGGGGGCATCTACGCGTTTACGCAAGCTGTGATTCCGGTCTTGAAACACGACATCGAATCGGGCATGTCGCGAATGCGCAACTTCCAACGTTCACTCCTGACTGCCGGTCTGAGCGTAGATGCACACCCGTTTTCCTGCATCGTCGACATCGACCATGCGGCCGACATTGCCAAAGCCGAAACTTTTATTCTCACTCACAAACGTCCACTGCCATGAATCGCATCTGTGCCGGAATAAGTCGTGCAAGCCGTTTTTCTCCCAATCGGGAAAGCAACGACAACGCTGTATTTTCACAAGTGGCCGCATATCTGAGGGAGAACGGGTGGGACGTGCGTCTATACTCCGAAGCGGAATTTATAAACCAAGCGCAGGACGAACAATACATCTTCCACATGGCGCGTGAGGAGTCTACCATCGACCGGCTTGAAAAGTTGGAGCAGACCCGTGCCGTTGTTGTCAACCCGGCCCGAAGCATCAAAAACTGCCGCCGCGACGCCCTCACCCACATCTTGACAGAGAATAACATTCCCTACCCCCGCAGTTTCACTGCCGAGACATCTTGCCCCATCGAAGAATTGCTGCAAAAGAGCAACATGGGAGCCTGTTGGCTGAAAAGGGGCGACATGCACACTATCTGCCCCGACGACGTGTGTTTTGCACCTACACCGGATATCGCCCGAGAGCAATGGGCGGCTTTTGCCCGACGGGGCATTGAACGGGGGGTTGTAACAGAACACCTGACAGGCGATCTGATAAAATTTTATGGAGTGACTGGCGAGCCTTTTTTCTTCTGGTGTTACCCCCAATACAGCAAATTCGACAAATTCGGTCATGAACTCGTCAACGGAACCCCGGTGCTTTACCCTTTCAGAGAAAGTAACCTTCAAGACATTTGCTCCCAAGCCGCCGGCCTGCTGGGGTTGTACATCTATGGCGGAGATGCCATCGTCTCTCCCGACGGTTCGATACACATCATCGACCTTAACGACTGGCCCAGTTTCTCGCCCTGCCTGAACGAGGCAGTAACACACATAGGTAGAGCCCTCATCAAGAAATTCAATCATTAACATGTCTACGCAATCCTCATCAAACGTTCCGACCTCATCGGGGAAACGCCCCACATTGGCATCGACCTTGAAATCGCGCGATACCGAAGAGGCATTCGACCTTATCTTCTACCGGCCTATCGGCTATGTATGGGCCTTGCTCTGCCGCCGGCTCGGCATCGTACCCAATGCAGTCACCCTCGTGGCTATCGTCGTGGGCACGGCTGGCGGCATACTCTTTGCCGTGGGGTCGCTCACCTGCACTCTGTGGGCCATCGGACTGCTTGTCTTTGCCAACTCTCTCGACAGTGCCGACGGACAACTGGCCCGCATGACCGGCCAATATTCGCGACTAGGACGCTTTCTCGACGGCATGTGCGGCGACATCTGGTTTGTCGCCATATACGTGTCGGTAGCCTATCGGCTGTCGCTGCAAGAGGGGTGGAACCTCTATGCTTGGCCACTGGGCGCCGTAGCAGGATTCTTCCATGTGAAGCAAGCCGCCCTGGCCGACTACTACCGCAACTTTCACCTCTTCATCTTGAAAGGTAAGCAACAGAGCGAATGGGACAATTCGGCCCAACTCGCCGACATCTACCGCCGCACGCCCTGGTTTCCCAATCTCTTTGCCAAACTGTCGGCACTCTTCTACTGGGGTTACACCCGCCAACAGGAGCTATCCACTCCCGCATTGCAACAACTGCGGCAACAGCTCGACACCCAATATGGAGATGAATGGCCCTCTTCATTACGCGAAGAGTTCCGGCTCAAAAGCAAGCCGTTGATGAAATACACCAACATACTTACATTCAACACCCGGATCTTTGTGCTCTTTGCCGTCATGCTGCTTGGAAAACCGCTCTACTACTTTCTTTTCGAACTCACGGTCATGAACCTCATTCTCCTGTATATGAACCGACGGCACGAACGCATCTGCCGGCAGTTCATCCAATCGGTTGGAAAGGAGGCGTCGCTATGATTCCACCGGTAAAAGGTTTGCTCTTCGACTTCGGCGGCACTCTCGACACCAACGGCACCCATTGGGGCATCGTATTGCAGGAGGCCTATCGGAAAGCAGGTTTCGTCATCGACGAAAAATCATTCAGGGAAATGTATGTAAACGGAGAACGGCAACTGGCAGCACGACCTGTCATCGCCCCCGAAGACACTTTCGACCTCGTGCTGAAGAAGAAGCTGGCCCTTGAACGCAACTACGGCGTGGAACACGGCCTGCTTCCCGACACCTCCGAGACCGATCGCCGACTGGCCCTCATCGCAGACATGTGCTACACACTCGCCCGCCGAAACACGACGAGAATACACCCTCTGCTCAAAAAACTGAAAGAGAAATATGCAATTGCTTTGGTGTCGAACTTCTACGGCAACCTGCCGGCCGTACTCGACGATTTCGGGCTGAACGACTGCTTCGAAACGGTTGTCGAATCGGCCCGCGCCGGGGTGCGCAAACCCGACCCGGCCATTTTCGGCCTGGCCCTGAAAGCCCTGCAACTCCCCCCCGAAGCGTGTGCCGTCGTGGGAGACAGTTACAAAAACGACATCGCCCCCTCCCGTGCCCTGGGCATAAACACCATCTGGCTCAAAGGCCGCGGCTGGGAACCCGACAATGATAACCGGCCAGCCGGCAGCATCATTTCCGACCTGACCGAACTCGACACACTATTATCATAAACATAAAAAAGAAAAAAGGGAATACAATCGCTTGCATTCCCTTCATGTGATCGAGGAGGGATTCGAACCCTCGACCCACAGCTTAGAAGGCTGTTGCTCTATCCAGCTGAGCTACCCGACCAGACCACCTTATACCGAATATGGTATTCGGAAAAAGCGTTGCAAAGGTAAACGATTATATCGTAAACACCAAATATGTATCCGATTTTTTAAGCCCGACTTCTACGGAGTTTTCGAGCATTTCGGCTGGAAGCCGCATTTCCCAAGGTGAAATCTTGACACAAAATCAGGTGCCGACACTCGCCCGGATTGCCACCTGATCGACCAATTCAAGAAACATATCACATAAAACAATTGACAATCGGGGTCAAAATATTGGAAATACAAAAAAAAGTACCTACCTTTGCGCTGCTTTTTTAAGTATTCCGTGCGATGGGAAATTAAGAAGCTGATAATCTTAATTTTGAGTAACACAAAAACAAACAGAAATGAAAACATTCCAATTAGAAGGAACCCCCAGAACCGATCTGGGCAAAAAAGCTGTAAAAGCTTTGCGTAAAGAAGGCCTTATCCCTGCCGTACTCAATGGCGGAGAAGTATTCAACCTCCCCTACACCGGCACCTTGAAAGAAGGCGAGAAAATTGTAGAAATCGGAAACAATCAAGGTCTTATCGTTACCGACTTTTCCGTTACGGCCAATGCCGTGCGCAATCTGATCTACACCCCCGAAATCTTTGTTGTAGAACTGACTGTCGGCACCAAAAAAGTTATGGCCGTAGTAAAAGACATACAATTCCACCCTGTTGAAGAGCGCATCCTGCACATGGACTTCCTTGAAGTAACCGACAAGAAGCCTGTCGTAATGGAAGTACCCGTAGCTCTCGATGGACACGCCGAAGGTGTGAAAGCCGGTGGTAAATTGAGCCTTGAAATGAGAAAACTCAAAGTAAAAGCCATCTACACCAACATTCCCGAGAAAATAGTCATCAATGTCGAAAACCTCGGCTTGGGCAAAACCATGCAAGTAGGCGACTTGCACTTCGACGGCCTCGAAATCATGAACGCCAAGAACGCTGTCGTTTGTGCCGTAAAACTGACTCGTGCCGCCCGCGGTGCCGCCGCAAAAGCCTAATAAGGAATAACGCTGCATGAAATACCTGATTGTAGGGCTGGGTAACATAGGCGACGAATATGCAGCTACCCGGCACAACATAGGTTTCAGAGTATTGGACGCCTTAGCTAAGGCGTCCAATCTCGTTTTTGAAGACAAACGATACGGGTTTGTCGCCCAGATGCGACTGAAAGGCCACAGCCTTATCCTGCTGAAACCGTCGACATACATGAACCTGAGCGGAAATGCCGTACGTTACTGGCTGCAAAAAGAGAATATTCCCATTGAAAATCTCCTTGTCGTTGTCGACGATTTGGCGCTGCCGTTCGGTACCCTGCGACTCAAACCGCGGGGCAGTGATGCCGGGCACAACGGTCTGAAACACATTCAACAGGTTCTCGGTACCGACGGATATGCCCGGCTACGATTTGGACTCGGGAACGACTTTCCTCGCGGAGGACAGGTAGATTTTGTACTCGGTACCTTCCCTCCCGAAGAGGAGAAACAACTTCCCGAACGACTCGAACGGGCTTGCGAAATCATCAAGGAATTCTGTCTGGCCGGTATACAGAATGCCATGAACCGCTACAACAACAAATAATACCATGCCGAAAGAAGGAGAGATAAGAATCGATAAATTCCTGTGGGCAACTCGCATCTTCAAGACACGCACCATTGCCACCGAAGCATGCAAAAAAGGGAGAGTATCGGTAGCCGGCACCAACGTCAAACCGTCACGGCCGGTACAAGTGGGCGAAGTCATCGAGGTGCGCAAACCGCCCATCACCTATTCGTTCAAGGTACTGGCTCTCGCCGAAAATCGCATGAGAGCCAAGCTGGTGCCTCAATACCTCGAAAACGTTACGCCACCAGACCAATATGAACTCATCGACATGATACGGCTCAGTGGCTTTGTCAATCGGGCCAAGGGCGAAGGTCGCCCCACCAAACGAGACGGCCGGGAACTTAAAAAATTTACCGACAACAGTTTTCTCGGCACACTACCCGACGATGACGACGACTTTGATTTCGACTTCGACATAGACGACCTCAACCCTTAAAAGTTGAGGTTTTTTATTAGAATCCTCCCCTTGATGATCGGGTTAAACCGAGATGAAGCGTTCACATCCGATAAATTCCTCCCATAAAAAAACGGTGAAAAAGAACGATTTTTGACAAAAAGTTTTACCTTTGTGATTCTCTATAAGTAAAACAACACAAAAAACAAACGCATCATGAAAGATATAGATTGGTCGAACCTTCCGTTCGGATATATGCGCACCGACTACAATGTACGTTGCTACTACCGCAACGGTGCATGGGGCGAATTGGAACTTTGCTCCGAAGAAACCATCAACCTGCACATGGCAGCCACCAGCCTGCACTACGGCCAAGAAGGTTTTGAAGGCCTGAAAGCCTATCGCGGTAAAGACGGGAAAATACGCATCTTCCGCCCCGAAGCCAACGCCGAACGGCTCCAAAGCACCTGCCGCGGCATTCTTATGCCCGAATTACCCACCGAGCTTTTTATCAATGCCGTGAAAAAAGTAGTCAAGGCCAACGAACGTTTTATCCCCCCGTATGAAAGCGGAGCCGCCCTCTACATACGCCCGTTGCTTATCGGCATCAGCGCCCAAGTAGGTGTACACCCCGCCAGCGAATACCTCTTCGTCGTATTTGTAACCCCGGTAGGACCTTACTTCAAAGGAGGATTTGCTACCAACCCCTATGTCATCATTCGCGAATTTGACCGTTCAGCACCTCTGGGTACCGGCATCTACAAAGTAGGCGGAAACTACGCCGCCAGTCTGCGCGCCAACAAAATGGCTCATGACCTGGGATACTCGTGCGAATTCTACCTCGACGCCAAAGAGAAAAAATATATCGATGAGTGTGGTGCAGCCAACTTCTTCGGTATCAAAGACAACACCTATATCACCCCACTGTCGACCTCGATACTGCCGTCGATTACCAACCGCAGCCTGATGCAACTGGCCGAAGATATGGGAATGAAGGTTGAACGCCGCCCCGTACCCGAAGAGGAACTCTCCACCTTTGAAGAGGCAGGTGCCTGCGGAACAGCCGCCGTCATCAGCCCTATCGAACGTATCGACGACCTCGAAAACAAGAAATCGTATGTCATCTCCAAAGACGGCAAACCAGGGCCTGTATGCACGCGACTGTACAACAAACTGCGCGCCATTCAATACGGCGATGAACCCGACACCCACGGTTGGGTAACCATCTTGGAATAAATCTAAACGCATTGGAATGGATCCTTTTACGCTTATCAACAAATACTACACCGAAGGTTCGCCGCTATACGACATACTGGTAACACACAGCCGACGAGTAGCCGAGAAAGCCGTTGCCATTGCACGCCAACATCCGGAACTTAAAGCCGACGAAACTTTCCTCTACGAAGCAGCCATGCTTCACGACATAGGTATCTATCTGACCCATGCCCCCGATATAGAATGTTTCGGCACACGCCCCTACATCTGTCACGGAACGCTGGGTAGCGAACTGCTCAAAAACGAAGGACTGCCCCGCCATGCATTGGTATGCGAAAGACACACCGGCGCAGGACTTTCCCTCGACGACATCATTCGGGAGAACCTGCCTATTCCTCACCGCGACATGTTGCCGGTAAGCATAGAAGAGCAAATCATCTGCTATGCCGACAAATTTTATACCAAATCGCAACCCGATTGTGAAAAAACGCCCGAACAAATAAGAAAAAGCCTATCCAAATATGGAGAAGCTGCCGTCAAGCGTTTTGAACAGTGGGACTTATCTTTCTCATCTAAAAATTATTAAAACATCTGCCCGACACCCCTATGTCGGGCAGATTGTCTATCTTTGCGGACGGATTGCCCACACAAGAAGTGAATGCCACAGAAAAATAAGACTTTTTTCATCGTTCTGTTTTTTCTCCTGTCCGGATTATTCCCTCCATACGCTGTTAAAGCCGAGAATAATCACGCGACAAGTCGTGGCATACCCAACACCGATATTGAAGCCTATCACCACTACCTGTGTGCCTTATACGCAAACGACTCAAAACACGAAAGCACCTTCGCCGACCGAAAGGAGCGGAAACTCCGAAAAAACCGGACCGACTCTACACAAACCGTCGGAAATGTGACCCCTATGACCGACTCGGCCTCCGATCTGTCGACATATGCCGGGAACACATTCCCGACCGACACTGTCGCGCAAGACAGCTTGGCCGAGAACGACAGTTCCATCGTATTTCAAGATTCCACCTTGCTGAACGACTCTGCCTCCATAGCGGCCGACTCCCTGCAAGCCGACTCTACCCGGGCTCCCCGCAAAGAGTCCTTTGAAGATGTCATCACTTACCATGCCAACGACTCGGCCGTCTTTACCAACAACAATATGGGCTACCTTTTCGGCGGCGGAGTGGTAACCTACCAGACCATGGAGCTTACGGCCGACGAAATGCACATGGACATGGACAGCAGTCAGATTTTCGCTACCGGGCGCCCCGACTCCATCGGCGACCTCGTGGGCAAACCCGTATTTAAAGACCCCAGTGGCGAATACGAGACCACCACGATGAAGTACAACTTCGATACGCAGAAGGCATTCATCACCGATGTCATCACCCAGCAGGGCGAAGGTTTCCTCACCGGTGGCAAAACCAAAAAGAACCCCGACGACTCCTACTTTCTCAAAGACGGTAAATACACCACCTGCGACAACCACGAGCACCCGCACTTCTACCTGAAACTGACCAAAGCCAAGATGCGCCCCAAGAAAGATGTCGTGGCAGGGCCTGCCTACATGGTATTGGGCGACGTACCGCTGCCGTTGGCCATACCGTTCGGCTACTTCCCGTTCTCGGAAAAATACAGTTCGGGTATCATCATGCCCACCTTCGGCGATGAAAGTGCGCGCGGATTTTATCTACGCGACGGAGGATACTATTTTGCCATCAACGACTACATCGACCTGGCACTCACCGGCGAAATATACACCAAAGGGTCTTGGGGCATCAACGCCCAGTCGGCCTACGTCAAACGGTACAAGTTCTCGGGTAACTTCTTCATCAGCTACCTGGTCACGGTACTGGGTGACAAAGGTATGCCCGACTACTCCAAGCAGACCAACTTCAAGCTCACATGGTCGCACACGCAAGACCGCAAGGCCAACCCCAACCTCACCTTCTCGTCGAGTGTAAACTTCTCGACCAGCGGTTACAACCACAACAACCTTACCAACTACGGCAACTCCTCGACCTTTACGTCGAACACGACCAGTTCGACCGTAAGTCTCTCCTATAATGTACCCAACACACCTTTCAGCCTGGCCCTTACCGCCAACGTAACACAACGCAACTCAGACTCCACGCTGAACGTCTCTTTTCCTAACCTCACCATCAACATGAGCCGTGTTTACCCATTCAAACGCAAGAACAGAGCCGGACAGGAAAAGTGGTACGAAAAAATCAGCATCAACTATACCGGTAACTTCAAAAACTCGATACAGACGAAGCAAAACCAATTCCTCAAATCGAACCTTATCAAGGATTGGAGCAACGGTATGCAACACAGCATACCGGTATCGGCTACCTTCACAGCATTCAAGTACATCAACATCACCCCGTCGTTCTCGTTTACCGACCGTATGTACACCCACCGCGTCATGCAGGAGTGGGACCCCCGTAGTTCTTCGGTGGTGAGAGATACCGTGTACGGATTTTACAACGTATACAATTACTCGTTCAGCGTAAGCGCCCAAACCAAACTCTACGGTTACTACCGCCCGTTGCCCTTCATCGGGAAAAAGATACCCATGATACGCCACGTGCTCACGCCTACGGTGAGTCTGTCGGGAGCACCTGACTTCGGCTCCTCACGTTACGGATACTGGCAACGCTATACCCGCATCGACAACAACGGAACCCCCGAGGTTGTCTACTACTCACCCTTCTCGGGCAGCGCCTACGGAGTGCCGGGTCGGGGAAAGACTGGGTCGGTAAGCTTCTCGGTGGCCAACAACCTCGAAATGAAGGTCAATACCGACAAAGACACCACAGGTGTGCGGAAAATAAGCCTCATCGAGAACCTCTCGGCCAGTATGAGCTACAACATGGCTGCCGACTCCCTGAATTGGAGCAACCTCAACACCTCGATTCTCATCAAGCTCACCAAGCAGTTCAACCTGCAAGTGAGTGCCGTATTCGACCCCTACACCTACCAACTGAGTTCAAACGGATCGCCCGTGAAGGTAAACGTGCCCCGCTGGAAAGCCGGAAAAGGTTTTGCCCGACTTTCGAGCGCCGGAACCTCGTTTTCCTACACGTTCAACAACGACACATTCAAAAGGAAAGATAAAAGCACAAGCCAAACATCGGGCGACGATGCTCCCATCGAAAATCCCGAAGACGAAATTCTCTCCAACGCCGACCAGATAGCAGAAGCCGACAAGGACAAAGAATCGGAAGAAGAACCGATGAAGATGCGCGACGGCTATATGGTATGGGAGGTTCCGTGGAGCCTTTCCATCAACTATTCCATCAACTACAGCTATGGCAACTTCAACAAAGAAAAGCTGGAATACGACGGCCGCATCAATCAGAACCTGAGCATATCGGGAAACATCCAACCTACCAAAAACTGGTCGTTCTCGTTCTCGGCCAGCTACAACTTCGTAACTAAACGTCTGGCCTACATGAACTGCAACATTACCCGAGACCTGCACTGTTGGTCGATGAGTGCCAGCCTCATTCCTGTCGGAGCCTTCAAATCCTACAATTTCAGCATACGGGTAAAATCGTCCATACTCAGCGACTTGAAGTACGACAAGAGCGGCAACTCCTACGATGCCCTCGACTGGTATTAAAAGCTGCACAATTTATGCGACGAGACTTTGAAAAAAGCCTACTACCCCTTGCCCACATTCTCATCTATTATTAATTTTGTGGAAACAACATTTCTACCCTATCCCCATGAAAGCAAAAATATTGGTTACCGGTGGAGCCGGATACATCGGGTCTCACACCACGGTTGAGCTTCAAAATGCCGGCTACGAGGTTGTCATCCTCGACAATCTCTCCAACTCCAACGCCGAAGTCATCGACGGCATCGAACGCATTACCGGCATACGGCCGGCCTTTGAAAAAATGGATATGCAAGACAAGGAGGCACTCCGTCGGCTCTTTGAGAAACATAAAGGAATCAAAGGTGTTATCAACTTTGCAGCCAGCAAAGCGGTAGGTGAGTCGGTAAAGAAACCGCTACTCTATTACCGCAACAACCTCGTAACGATGCTTAACCTGCTCGACCTCATGCCTGAATATGGGGTTGAAGCCCTTGTTTTCTCATCGTCGTGCACTGTCTACGGGCAACCCGATGTCCTTCCGGTCGACGAGACGGCCCCAATAAAACCGGCTCTCTCGCCCTACGGCAACACCAAGCAGATATGCGAAGAAATCATTACCGACACGATACACGCCGGAGCCCCCTTCAAGTCGATACTGCTGCGCTACTTCAACCCTATCGGTGCACACCCCAGCGCCGAAATAGGTGAGCTTCCGCTTGGAACGCCGCAGAATCTCCTGCCCTACATCACTCAGACGGCTATCGGTGTGCGAGAACAACTCAGCGTCTTCGGCGACGACTATGATACACCCGATGGCTCCTGCATACGCGACTACATCTACGTGGTCGATTTGGCAAAAGCACATGTAAAAGCCATCGAACGAATGTTGGAAAACAAAAGCCAGGACAACGTTGAAATTTTCAACCTGGGAACCGGAAAAGGTGTTTCGGTACTCGAACTTATTCACACCTTTGAAGAGGCAACCGGCGTAAAACTCCGCTACAAAATCGCCGGTCGGCGCGAAGGCGACATCACCCAGGTATGGGCCGACCCTAGAAAAGCCAATACTGTATTGGGCTGGAAAGCCGAGACGTCTCTTGCCGATACTTTGAAATCGGCATGGAACTGGCAACTTCACCTGCGTGAAAAAGGTATCATGTAAATAAATCCTCCCCCAATAAATCTAACAGAGAGGGCGACTCCGCATGCGGGGTCGCCCTCTCTGTTT